>NZ_JPJC01000285.1:11330-14522 GCF_000733135.1 Sphingomonas sp. FUKUSWIS1 | reverse complement strand
GACCGATCCGGCGGCGATCACGCGGCTGGTCGGGCAGCAGTCTGCAGTCCGGGCCACGCTGCCGCCGCTGCCCAACGAGAAGCTCGTCTATTCCTGCACGTCGGCAGACTGATCGAGTCTTGTTTACCCCCTCGGCACGCGCCGATCCGCATGGCAGGATGGCGGTGTCGAGGGGGATGGCGATGCGGGTAATGCACAGCGTTAGGCATGGGGTGGCGTGGAGCGTCACGATCATGGCGGGACTGGTCGGTGCCTGGACGCCGGCAGCGGCGAAATGGGCGCGCGCGACCTCCGATCATTTCGAGATCTATGCCGACATGCCGCCCGCCGCGCTCACGACGATGGCGACCCGGCTCGAGCAGTTCGACGGGGCGATCCGGCATCTCCACCGCACGCCGGAGGGCACCGGCGCGAAGGGCGCGAACCGCGTCACCGTCTATGTCGCGAACGACGTCGCTGCGATCCGCCGATTGTCGGGTGATCGCGGCATCGCTGGATTCTACCTGCCGCGCGCAAGCGGGTCGGTCGCCTTCACCCCGCGGATCGACGAGGGCGGGGACGGCAGCCGTTCGACGCGCGGCGGCGGAATTCCGCAGATCGTCCTGTTCCACGAATATGCGCATCACTTCCTGCTGGGCAATTACGCCGCCGCCTATCCGGCGTGGTTTTCCGAGGGCTATGCCGAGTTCGTCTCGACCGCCGCGTTCGAGAAGGAGTATGTCCAGCTCGGCGGCGCGGCGCAGCACCGGGCGTACAGCCTGCTCGCGGCCAAGCCGGTGCCCGCGGCGACCCTGTTCGCGACCGGGCAGAAGCTGACCGACGAGCAGCGCGGGGTGATGTACGGGCGCGGATGGCTGCTGACGCATTACCTGATGTTCGACGCGGCGCGCGGCCGGCAGCTCCAGCAGTATCTGACCGCGCTGAACGCGGGAACGCCGAGCGTAACCGCGGCCACCGCGGCGTTCGGCGACCTGCGCGCGCTCGACAAGGCGCTCGATGCGTATCTTCGCCAGTCGCGCATCCCGGGGCTGCGGATCGCGTACGATAAGCTGCCCGTCGCGCCGGTGGTCGTGACGCCGTTGTCGCCGGGCGCCGCTGCAATGGTCGAGCTGCGGATGCAGTCGGAGCGCGGCGTCAACCGTGCCACCGCCGCACCGATCTTCGCGCGCGCCGCCCGGATCGCGGCGGCCTATCCCGACGATGCGCTGGCGCAGGGCTGGCTTGCCGAGATGGCGTATGATGCGGGGCAGGACGATGCGGCGCTGGCTGCTGCCGACCGCGCGCTCGCCGCCGATCCGACGTCGCGCCAGGCGATGCTGTACAAGGCGCAGGTGTTGATGCGGCGCGCCGCTGCGGCGACAGTCCGCGATGCCGCAGCATGGGGTGCGGCGCGGCGCTGGATCGTCACGGCCAATCGCCAGGCGCCCGACGATGCCGAGGCGCTGTCGCTCTATTATGACAGCTTCGCCGCGGCGGGCGAGGCTCCCAGCGCGGCCGCGATCCTGGGGATCGGTCGCGCGCTCGAGCTGGTGCCGCAGGACCCGGCGCTGCGGTTCAAGGTCGCGGCGCAGGCGATCATGGATGGTCAGACCGATGCCGCCAGACGCGCGCTGCGCCCGCTCGCCTATGATCCGCACCAGTCGGCGGACAACCCGGCGGCGCGGCTGATCGCGATCCTCGATACCGGCGTGACGGGGCCCGCGGCGATGCTCGCGCTTGCAAAGGCACGGGGGGAGACGGTGGCGGTGACGCCGTCTGGGCCGACACCGGCGAATTAGCGGCGAGGGCGCGGACCCAGACCCTCGTCACGATGTCGAAGGTCGGGGATCGCCTGAATGTGCTGGCGACAGGGCGGGTTCGCGCGGCGCCTCTTTCGCCAGCAGCGCACGTTTGCGGTCGAGCCCATAGGCGTAGCCGCCGAGTGTCCCGTCGGTGCGAAGCGCGCGGTGGCAGGGGATGAGGATGGCGATCGGATTGGCGCCGCACGCGCTGCCGACCGCACGGACCGCGGCCGGGGTGCCGGCGGCAGCGGCGAGTTGCGTATAGGTGCGCGTCTCGCCCGGGGGGATGCGGGCAAGTACCTGCCAGACCGCCTCCTGGAATGCGGTGCCGCGGACGTCGAGCGGCAGGTCGTGCTGGCGGTCGGGTGATTCGACGCTGGCGACGACGCGCGCCGCGAGATCGGCGAGTGCCGCGTCGCCGGGCGTGACGATCGCCCGGGGGAAGCGCGCGACGAGGTCGGCCGCGTCCTCGTCGAACGCCACGCGGCACAGCCCCGTATCGGTCGCGGCGATCAGTAGCGGCCCGAGGCTGGTCGCGACGACCGTCCAGCGGATCCGGACCCCGTCGCCGCCGCGCGCCCAGACGCTCGGCGGCATCCCCATGCGCGACGCGGCGCCGGCATAGAAACGACTCGGTGCGGCATAGCCCGCATCGTAGATCGCGGCTGCGACGTGGGCCTCCCGGGTCAGCGCGTCGGCGGCGCGTGCGCTGCGCAGGCCGCGGGCGTAGGCGGCTGGCGTGACCCCGGTCGCGCGCTTGAACAGTCGGTGGAAATGATGCGGCGCATAGCCCGCCTGCGCCGCGAGCTGGTCGAGCGAGAGGCGGTCGTCCGTGGCTTCGAGCAGCGCGACGGCGGCGGCGACCGCTATCCGGTCGCGGCCTACGGAGTCCGGGATGCAGCGAAGGCAGGCCCGGAACCCGGCCGCACGGGCGCTGGCCGGGTCATCAAGGAAGACGACATTCTCGCGTCTGGGATGGCGGGCCGGACAGCTCGGCTTGCAATAGATGCCGGTCGTCTTCACCGCGACGATGAACCGACCGTCCCACGCCCGGTCCCGGTTGGCAAAGGCGGTCCAGGCGGTGTCCGGATCTGGGGCGGTGTGCGTCATGGCCAAGGTGTAGCGCGTCGGTCGGGGCGCTGCATCCCGCGGCTTGCGGTCAAACCGGGGAGCAGACGCCCGCGCTTCTCAGCCGCCGTTCGCGTGGAACAGCGCAAGCGTGCGTGCCTTCGCAAGATCGGCGCTCGGCTCGTGATAATCCTTGCGGCGATCCGAGTTGAAGCCGTGGCCCGCCTCGTAGACATGGACCGTCGCGTTCGGCCAGTCCTTCGTGATGACTTGCTCGACGCCCTCCATCGGGATGCCGTGATCATGGCGGCCGAAATGGAGGATGACGGGGACCTTGGGCTCT
>NZ_JPJC01000285.1:7134-11243 GCF_000733135.1 Sphingomonas sp. FUKUSWIS1 | reverse complement strand
CCGCCGGGATCATGCTGCCATAATAGCCGCTCGCGGCGGCCACGCCGTTGAGGCGGGTAGCGGCGAACCACGCGACCGACCCTCCATAGCAATAGCCGACGACGAACACCGGCCCGGTGGGGGCGAGCGAGTCGATGCAGGTCTGGACGTCGGTCAGCGACAATTCGAACGGATGAAGCTGCCGCGCAAGCTCGATCCCGCGGGCGAGGCCGTCACCCGAATAGTCCGCCTCGAAGCCCGGATGCTCGCGGTCGAACAGGGCGGGTGCCAGCACTTCATAGCCATCGGCCGCATAGTCGTCGCACAGATTGCGGATATGGTCGGTGACGCCGAAGATCTCCTGCATGAGGACGAGGCCGCCGCGACGGTCTCCCGTCGGCTGCGCATGATAGACCGCGATCGTCGCGCCGTCGGACATCGTCATGCTTTCCATCGTGCCGGTCATTCCGATTCCTTGTCGTGTGATCCTGTTCCGACCTTTATCGTTATTCTCGCGGAGGCGGGAACCCATAGTGGCAGGCCCTGCGATGAATGCGCTGGGTCCGGAGGATATGGATCCCTGCCTGCGCGGGGATGACGAAGAGGGTGAGGTGGGCCTTCCAACCATCTGCCGATGACAAAACAGTCACAAACCAGTCGTCTCGGCCGCCCGCCCGGCTTGCCAATGGTGGAACCCGATGCTACCCGCGCCGCGTCCCGGTAGAGGTGCTTTCGCGCCCTCTTCCCTTGTGGGACGGCGACATTCGGTTTCAGACGAGGATTGACAGGTCCGTGGAGACACTTCCCGGTAACGGCGGCGGCGCTATCCAGGCGAGCTTAGGTGGGCGTTATGCGCTCGCCCTGTTCGAACTGGCGCGTGACGCCAAGACGATCGACGCGGTCGAGCAGAGTCTGTCGACCGTGCGCGACGCGCTGGCGCAGTCCGACACGCTCCGCGACCTCACGACGAGCCCGATGGTATCGCGCGGCGCGGCGGTGAAGGCGATCTCCGCCGTTGCCGACGAGCTCGGCGTCGATGCGACCACGAAGAATTTCCTGGGCGTACTGGCCGAGAACCACCGGCTCGGCGCGCTGGCCAAGATCATCAAGGCGTATCGCACGCTTGCCGCGCAGCATCGCGGCGAGATCGCAGCCGAAGTGACCTCCGCGCATCCGCTGTCCGAAGAGCAGGTGATCGAGCTGAAGCATCAGCTCCGCCAGCGGGTCGGCCGTGAAGTTTCCGTCGACCTCAACGTCGACCCATCGCTGCTGGGCGGACTTGTCGTCCGCGTCGGCAGCCAGATGATCGATTCGTCGATCCGCACCCGTTTGAACACGCTCGCGCAGGCGATGAAAGGCTGACCATGGATATCCGCGCCGCAGAAATCTCGAAGATCATCAAGGATCAGATCGCCAATTTCGGCACCGAGGCCCAGGTCAGCGAGACCGGCCAGGTGCTGAGCGTCGGCGACGGCATCGCGCGCATCTTCGGCCTCGACAACGTCCAGGCCGGCGAGATGGTCGAATTCTCGAACGGCGTGCAGGGCATGGCGCTCAACCTCGAGGCCGACAATGTCGGCGTCGTGATCTTCGGGTCTGACTCGGAGATCAAGGAAGGCGACATCGTCAAGCGCACCGGCACGATCGTCGATGTGCCGATCGGCAAGGAGCTGCTCGGCCGCGTGGTCGACGGTCTCGGCAACCCGATCGACGGCAAGGGCCCGATCCACACGACCGAGCGCAGCCGCGTTGAGGTCAAGGCGCCGGGCATCATCCCGCGCCAGTCGGTCAGCGAGCCGGTCCAGACCGGTCTCAAGGCGATCGACGCACTCGTTCCCGTCGGCCGGGGCCAGCGCGAGCTGATCATCGGCGATCGCCAGACCGGCAAGTCGGCCGTCGCGATCGACGCGTTCATCAACCAGAAGACCGCGAACGCGGGCGACGACGAGTCGAAGAAGCTGTATTGCGTCTATGTCGCGATCGGCCAGAAGCGCTCGACCGTCGCGCAGCTCGTCAAGACGCTCGAAGAGAATGGCGCGATGGAATATTCCATCGTCGTTGCAGCCACCGCGTCGGATCCCGCACCGCTCCAGTATCTCGCGCCCTATACCGGCGTCGCGATGGGCGAGTATTTCCGCGATCGCGGCATGCACGCACTCATCTGCTACGACGATCTGTCGAAGCAGGCGGTCGCCTACCGCCAGATGTCGCTGCTGCTGCGTCGTCCGCCGGGCCGTGAAGCCTATCCCGGCGACGTGTTCTATCTCCACAGCCGTCTGCTCGAGCGTGCGGCGAAGATGTCGGACGCGAACGGAGGCGGCTCGCTGACCGCGCTGCCGATCATCGAGACCCAGGCGGGCGACGTTTCGGCGTACATCCCGACCAACGTGATCTCGATCACCGACGGCCAGATCTTCCTCGAAACCGACCTGTTCTTCTCGGGCGTGCGCCCGGCGATCAACGTCGGTCTCTCGGTTAGCCGCGTCGGCTCGGCCGCACAGACCAAGGCGATGAAGAAGGTGTCGGGCTCGATCAAGCTCGAGCTGGCGCAGTACCGCGAGATGGCGGCGTTCGCGCAGTTCGGGTCGGATCTCGATGCGTCGACGCAGAAGCTGCTCAACCGCGGTGCGCGTCTGACCGAGTTGCTCAAGCAGGCGCAGTTCTCGCCGCTGCCGTTCGAGGAGCAGACGGTGTCGATCTTCGCTGGCACCAGCGGCTATCTCGACAAGGTGCCCGTCGCCGACGTGACCCGCTACGAGCAGGCACTGCTCGCCGACATGCGCGCGAACCACGCCGATGTGCTGAAGCTGATCCGCGATACCCGCGATCTGGGTAACGAGGCGAAGGACAAGCTGAAGGCAGCGCTCGAGGCGTTCGCCAAGACGTTTGCATAAGTAGAACATGCCCCCGCTGATGCGGGGGCAGGCTGGGCCTCCGCATCAGCGGGGGAACAAAGGGACGTAGATGGCGAGCCTCAAGGCACTCAAGATCCGTATCGGCTCGGTGAAGTCGACGCAGAAGATCACCAAGGCGATGAAGATGGTCGCCGCTGCGAAACTGCGCCGTGCGCAGGACGCGGCGGTTGCCGGCCGGCCCTATGCCGAGCGGCTCGAAGCGGTGATGGCGAGCCTTGCCGGGCGCGTCGGCATCGCGCCGGGCGCATCGCCGCTGCTGGCCGGGACCGGCAGGGACCAGGTCCATCTGATCGTCATCGCGACGTCGGAGCGTGGTCTGGCGGGTGCGTTCAACACCAACATCGTCCGCGCGGCACGCCGCAAGGCCGAGGAGTTGATCGCGGCCGGCAAGACCGTGAAGTTCTATGTCGCCGGCAAGAAGGGGCGCGTGATCAAGCGTTTCTTCCCGAACGACATTCTCGCCGATCACGAGATGGGCGGGATCAAGAAGCTCGCGTTCAGCGACGCGCAGGCGATCTCCGAAGACCTGATCAAGCGCTTCGGCGAGGGTCAGTTCGACGTCGCGCATCTGTTCTACGCCAAGTTCGTCTCGGCGCTGGTGCAGGTGCCGACCGGCATCCAGATCGTCCCCGTGCCGCTTTCGACCATCCCCGGTGCCGAGGCCAAGCCGAACGCACCTGCGGAAGCCGTGGTCGAGTACGAGCCCGACGAGGAAGCGATCCTCGCCGATCTGCTGCCGCGCAACGTCGCGATCCAGATCTTCCGCGCGCTGCTCGAAAACGCAGCGTCGGAGCAGGGCAGCCGCATGAACGCGATGGACAACGCCACGCGCAACGCGGGCGACATGATCACGCGCCTCTCGATCCAGTATAACCGTACACGCCAAGCCGCGATCACGACCGAGCTGGTCGAAATCATCTCGGGCGCCGAAGCGCTCAAGTAAGCCCAAGGAAGCAGATAATGGCAACCGCCCCAGAGACCATCGCCCCAGTGGCGGCAACGAACAACACGGGTCGCATCTCGCAGGTGATCGGCGCGGTCGTCGACGTGCATTTCCCCGACAACCTGCCCGCGATTCTGTCGGCGCTCGAAACCGATAACAACGGCAACCGGCTCGTCCTCGAAGTCGCGCAGCATCTCGGCGAGAACACCGTCCGCACGATCGCGATGGACGCGACCGAGGGTCTGACCCGCGGCCAGACCGTCACCGACACC
>NZ_JPJC01000285.1:5876-7061 GCF_000733135.1 Sphingomonas sp. FUKUSWIS1 | reverse complement strand
GGCTCGCAGATTCGCGTGCCCGTCGGCCCGAAGACGCTCGGCCGCATCCTCAACGTCATCGGCGAGCCGATCGACGAGCGCGGCCCCGTCGGCGCAGAGCAGACCGCCCCGATCCACGCATCGGCACCGTTGTTCGTCGACCAGTCGACCGAGAGCGCGATCCTGGTCACGGGCATCAAGGTCATCGATCTGCTCGCACCGTACGCAAAGGGCGGCAAGATCGGCCTGTTCGGCGGCGCCGGCGTCGGCAAGACCGTGCTGATCCAGGAACTGATCAACAACATCGCCAAGGGCCACGGCGGCACCTCGGTGTTCGCTGGCGTCGGCGAGCGTACCCGCGAGGGTAACGATCTGTACCACGAGTTCCTAGACGCGGGCGTCATCGCCAAGGATGCCGACGGCAATCCGCAGTCGGAAGGCTCGAAGGTCGCGCTCGTATTCGGCCAGATGAACGAGCCGCCGGGCGCACGCGCACGCGTTGCTCTCTCGGGCCTGACGATCGCCGAATATTTCCGCGACGTCGAAGGCCAGGACGTGCTGTTCTTCGTCGACAACATCTTCCGCTTCACGCAGGCGGGCGCAGAGGTGTCTGCACTGCTCGGCCGCATTCCGTCGGCCGTGGGCTATCAGCCGACGCTGTCGACCGACATGGGCGCGCTGCAGGAGCGCATCACCTCGACCAACAAGGGGTCGATTACCTCGGTGCAGGCCGTGTACGTTCCCGCGGACGATCTTACCGATCCGGCGCCGGCGACGTCGTTCGCGCATCTCGATGCGACGACCAACCTCAACCGTGCGATCTCGGAGCTGGGCATCTACCCGGCGGTCGATCCGCTCGACTCGACCTCGCGTCTGCTCGAGCCCCGCGTCGTCGGCCAGGAGCATTACGACACCGCGCGTGCGGTCCAGTCGACGCTGCAGAAGTACAAGTCGCTGCAGGACATCATCGCCATTCTCGGCATGGACGAGCTTTCGGAAGAGGATAAGCTCACCGTGCAGCGTGCGCGCAAGATCCAGAAGTTCCTGAGCCAGCCGTTCCACGTCGCCGAGGTCTTCACCGGCATCAGCGGCAAGTTCGTGCAGCTCGAGGACACGGTCCGCTCGTTCAAGGCGGTCGTCGAGGGCGAGTATGATCACCTGCCCGAGAGCGCTTTCTACATGGTCGGCGGCATCGACGAAGCGGTC
>NZ_JPJC01000285.1:0-5659 GCF_000733135.1 Sphingomonas sp. FUKUSWIS1 | reverse complement strand
GAGGGAGAAGGCAAACAAGATGCTGCATTTCGAACTCGTCACGCCAGAAAAGCTCGTCCGGTCGGAGGAGGTCTATATGGTCGTCGTCCCCGGCACCGAAGGCGACTTCGGCGTGCTGGAAGGCCATGCGCCGTTCATGTCGACCGTCCGTGACGGAAGCGTGCAGGTGTACCGGACGCAGAACGGCACGTCCGAGACGATCGCGATCCGCGGTGGTTTCGCCGAGGTCAACGCCAAGGGCCTGACGATTCTCGCCGAGCAGGCGGGCGAGTAAACAGCCTCAGGCGAGCGCCGCGTCGGTAGCGACGGGCGCTGCCGCCTTGCGCTGCCGGGCTAGGACCTGCAGCAGCGGCCGTTCGATCCAGCGGTGGACGATGAGCCCCGCGACCGTCGACAGCATCACGAATAGCGCGACGAAGACCAGCGCCGGGCATTCCGGCAGGACCCCGCCGATGCGCCACACCAGCGCGATCAGGCAGGGGTGAACGAGATAGGTCGAATAGGAGGCGTCGCCGATCCGCGCGACGATCCGGTCGAACCGGCCGCCACCCGGCGTGTCGATCACCCCGAGCAGGACGAGCGCCCAGGGCAGCCCCCAGGTCCAGCTGCGTGCAATACCGGAGGTGCCGGCGACTGCCGCCTGGACATCGCCCGAGACCGCGGGACCTAGCCCGACGGCGATACCGATAGCGAGCAGCGCGGTTCCCAGAACCGTGGCCATCGCCGCGACGGGTGCGGTGATGCCCCGTCGCCAGGCGATCCAGACGAGCAGGCCAAAGGCGAATTCCAGCTGCATCGGATTGAAGAGGAGCCGCGCCGGCGCCCAGCCGGGCTGGACGATGCAGCCGAGCAGCGCAACGGTGAGCGTCGCGACCAGCAGCCACCGGGTCCTGTGGTGGCGGGCGGTCATCGCGAGTGCGACGAGCGCGTAGAAGGCAAATTCGAAGCCCAGCGTCCAGCCGACATAGAGCGAAGGCTGATGATAGTCGGCGCCATCGAGCAGCGGGAGGACGGTGATCGACATCAGCATCGCCTCGACCGGCTGCGGCTCGGTCGCGACGAGGATATAGGCGATGCTGGCGAGCGCGAAGAGCGGGACGATGCGGCGCCAGCGCTGGACGAGAAAACCCCAGGGATCGCGTGGTGCGGTCGCGAGCGACTGCGCCATGACGAAGCCGCTGATGACGAAGAAGAGATCGACGCCGCTGATGCCGACCACGGAGAGATTGGGCACCGACGGGATGAACGCGCCGGTGATCCGGACCGGACCCGCATCGACCAGGTTCGCTGCATGCGCGGCAACGACCATCGTCGCGGCGAGCGCGCGCAGCCATTGAATCGGGGTGACACGCTGCGCCGACATCCACCTTGGATAGCGTGCTAGCGGTTAAGCGTCGGTTGCTGTCGTATCAGAGAAAATTATAGGGATCGACGTCGACGGTGACGCGCACCTTGGACGGCCAGTCGAGCGTGCCGAGCCATGCACGGATGACGTCCTGTACGTCGAGCGCGCGCTTCGCGTGGACGAGCAGGCGGTAGCGGTGCCGGCCGCGCAGCATCGCGAGCGGTGCGGGCGCGGGGCCATAGACATGCATCCCCTCGACCTGCGGTGCGCTTCGCCCGACGAGATTGGCGGTGTCGTGCGCGCACCGCTGATCCTCCGACGACACGACGATCGCGGCATAACGGCCAAAGGGCGGCGCGCCCGCATCCTTGCGCGCCTCGGTCTCGGCCGCATAAAAGGCGTCGGCGTCGCCGGTGATCAGCGCCTGCATCACCTGCGCGGCGGGGCTGTGGGTCTGGATGAAGACATGGCCGGGCTTCTCCCCGCGGCCGGCACGCCCCGACACCTGGCGGATCTGCTGGAAGGTGCGCTCGGCCGCGCGCAGGTCGCCGCCGTCGAGCCCCAGATCCGCATCGACGACGCCGACCAGCGTCAGATTTGGGAAGTGATAGCCCTTGGTCACCAGCTGCGTGCCGACGACGATGTCGATATCGCCCGCCTCCATCCGGTCGACGAATTCCGCTGCCTTGGCAGGCGACCAGATCGTGTCCGACGTGACGACCGCGGTCTTCGCCTCGGGAAACAGCGCGGCGACCTCGTCCGCGATCCGCTCGACGCCGGGACCGCAGGCGACGAGCGTATCCTCGCCCTGGCATTCGGGACAGACGCGCGGCGTCGGCTCGGCATGGCCGCAATGATGACAGGCGAGCCGCCGCGTCAGCCGGTGCTCGACCATCCACGCGGTGCAGTTCGGACACTGGAACCGGTGCCCGCAGGTGCGGCACAGCGTCAGCGGTGCATAGCCCCGGCGGTTGAGGAACAGCAGCGCCTGTTCGCGCTTCTCCAGTGTCGCCTGCATCGCCTGAACCAGCCGCGGGGCGAGCCAGCGACCGCGCTCGGGCGGCTCCTTGATCAGGTCGATCGGCTCGATCGTCGGCATTTCCGCCACGCCGAACCGGCCGGGCAGCTTCAGTTCGGCATAGCGGCCGGTCGCGACCTGCTGGCGGGTCTCGATCGCGGGGGTGGCGGAGGCGAGGATGACCGGGCATCCCTCAAACTTGCCGCGCATCACCGCGACGTCGCGCGCATGATAATGCACGCCTTCCTCCTGCTTGAAGCTGGTCTCGTGCGCCTCGTCGACGACGATCAGGTCGAGATCGCGATAGGGCAGGAACAGCGCGGATCGTGCGCCGACCGTCACCAGCGCCTCGCCGCTCGCGATCGCACGCCATGCGCGCCTTCGCTGGGTCGACCGCAGCCCCGAATGCCACGCGATCGGCTCGCAGCCGAACCGGTCGTGGAAGCGCTTGAGGAACGGCTCGGTCAATGCGATCTCGGGCAGCAGCACCAGAGTCTGGCGGCCGTCGCGGATCGCCTGCGCGACCGCCTCGAAATAGACCTCGGTCTTGCCTGAACCGGTCACGCCGTCGAGCAATGTCGGCGTGAAGATGTGGTCGGCGACGCCTTTAACGAGCGAGTCCGCCGCTGCGCGCTGATCGGGCGACAGCACGGGGACGTGATGCAGCGGGTCGGGGACAGGGTAGGGGCTGTCGATATCCACCTCGACCGCCTCGATCCCGCCAACCTTGACGAGACCGCGAATGACCGCGTCACTCACCTCGGCGAGCTGCGCCAGCTCGCGGATCAGGCCCTGGCGATCGCCGATCCGTTCGAGCGCCTGTTCGCGTTGCGGCGTCAGGCGCGGGGGGATCGTGCCGGTCGCGCGATATTCGGTCGCGGTGCGCGCGCCCTCGAGCGCGGAAGTCGAGGCGAGCGACATCCGCAGCACCGAGGCAGGGGGCGCCAGATAATAATCGGCGGTCCATTCGATCAGCCGGCGAAGCGGCGCGCCGAGCGGCGGCACGTCCGCAACCGCGAGCAGATTGCGCAGGCGGTTGTCGCCGACCTCCGCATCGGACGGCATCCGCTCCGCCTCCCACACCACGCCGAGCAGCTGGCGCGGGCCGAGCGGCGCGACGACGATCGATCCGGGCGCGACGTCCATGCCCGCGGGCACGCGGTAGTCGAGCGGCCCGAGGGCGGCGTTGAGGATCAGGACACGGGCGCGCGACGACATGGCCAACGCATATGGGGGCAGATCGACTCGACGGAAACCTTTTAGCGGCGTGTGATCGTCGTAGCGGCGCCCATCGGGGTGAACCCGATCAGGCGGCGCGGCGCCGTTCGCCGATCCGTTCGCGCTTGGCGCGGTAGAGGACGATGTCGACGCGGTGGACGAAATCGCGGACCGTCTGGCAATCGGCTTCGAGCGCGGCGATGCCGACGGTGCCCGCGCTGATCATCGCCAGGCCGTCGACCGAGACCGGCACCTGCAGCGCCTCCTGCAGCCGGCTGACGATCTCATCGGGTGCACCGACCAGCGCGGGGTCGTCGACGATCACTGCGAATTCGTCACCGCCAAGCCGCGCGGCGAGGCTGCCGCGGAGCCATGGTGCCTGCAGGATCTGGCCAACGCCGCGCAGCACGTCGTCGCCTGCGTTATGGCCAAGCGTGTCGTTGATCGCCTTGAACCCGTCGAGATCGACGAGCGCGAGCAGCAACGGCGATGCCGCTGTACGCGCGCGCGTGATGGCCGCGTCGAGCGCCTGGTCAAACGCGGCCCGGTTGGCGAGGCCGGTGAGCGCATCGGTTTCGGCCGTGCGTCGCAGCGTGAGTTCGAGCGCGTGACGCTCTGTCACGTCCTGGAAGATGCCGACGATCGCGACGGGACCGTCCACGTTCCGCTGGGCCTCATGTTCGAGCTCGCCCTGCACCCGCACCCGTCGTGGATTGCCCAGCGCAGTGGTGAAGTCGAGTTCGAGATCGATCGGGACGCCGGTGCGGATGACGTCCGTGAGCGCCTGCGCGATCTGTTCGCGGGCATGGGGGGGATAGTGATCGATCGCCTTCGACGGGTCGGGTTGCGCGCCCAGCGGCAGCTCGTGGATCCGGAAGACGCCGTCGGACCATTCGAGCGGACCGTCGGGCCACAGCACGCGCCACGATCCGATCGCCGCCATCCGCTCGGCCTGGCGAAATATGCGGTCCTGGCGAGCGAGAACGGACGACTGGCGATCCGCGGTCACCGCGATCGCGAGTGCCTGGAGCGCTGCGGTCCGCGCAGCGATTGCCGCTTCGGCAAGCGTGGCGAGATGCACAAGCGCTTTCCGCCCTGCTGCGTTCAGGCTGCGCGGATGGGTGTCGAGCACGCACAGCGCGCCGATCGGGTGACGTCGTCCGTCGTCGGCGATCGCATGGATCGGGGCACCGGCATAGAATCGCACCCCGTCGGAGGCGGCAACCAGCGGATTGGCGGCGAACCGCGAATCGCCCGAGAGGTCCTCCACGACCAGCGGCGCCGATCCCTGGATGGTGACGTTGCACATGGTCACGTCGCGCGCGATCTCGCCGCGTTCGCCGTCATTGGCCGCCTTGATCCACAAGCGGTCGCGATCGATCAGCGTCATCATTGCGCTGGGGCAGTCGAGCATTTCGGCCGCCAGCGCGACGAGCGCGTCGAATTCGCGCTCCGGTTCGGTATCGAGCAGCGCGAGCGCGTTGAGCGTCGCCACCCGGCGTTCCTCGTCGGCCGAGGCAAAACGCGATGGTGATCCGGGCATTTCGCGAAGGGCGGACTCGGGGAGCGACATGTCTTCGAATAGGCCTGCGTTAGTTAATTTTCTTTGTCGTTCAAACGCTCTAGCATGCCGGAATGACCTCACCCGACACGCTTCCCCCGTCGATGCTCTGGGCGACGCATCTGGCGCGGGACCGGATGCGGTCGGTGCACACGGTCCGCGCCTATCGCGCGGTTGCCGAGCGGTTGACGGCGTTCCTGGTAGGGCACTGGGCGGGGGCGGTCGATCGCGCGGCGCTGGGCCGGACGAGCACGGCGGATCTTCGCGCCTATCTGGCCTATCGGCGCGGGCAGGGGCTGGGGAATGCATCGGCGGCGCGCGAGCTGTCCGCGGTGCGCGGTTTCCTCGCATGGGCGAATGCGGATGCCGAACCGCCGCGGCTGAAGGGGCCGCGGGTCCAGCGCGGCGTGCCGCGCCCGATCTCGCCGGCCGAAGCGGTGGCGCTGGCCGGGGAGGTCGCCGACGACGCTGCCGAGCCGTGGATCGGCGCGCGCGACTGGGCGGTGCTGATGCTGCT
>NZ_JPJC01000284.1:11022-21172 GCF_000733135.1 Sphingomonas sp. FUKUSWIS1 | reverse complement strand
ATGATCGCCGACAGGAAATCGATGTTGTTCCCCGGCCCCTCGAGCTCGAACGCGTCGAGCGCCGCGATCTGCGCCGCGACCGCCCCCTCGCGCGTCGGCGCCCAGGTGATCAACTTGGCGATCATCGGGTCATAGAACATGCTGACCTCGCCCCCCTCGCGCACGCCATCGTCGACACGGACGCGGGGTTCGGCGGAATCCACATCCCCTCCCCCGTTCGTGCTGAGCGAAGTCGAAGCACCCTCGCTCAGGGCGAACGGGAGAGGCGGATTATACCGCACCAGCCGCCCGATGCTCGGCAGGAACCCGCGATACGGATCCTCCGCATAGACCCGGTTCTCGATCGACCAGCCGTTCAGCTTCACCTCGTCCTGCGCGAACCCCAGCGGCTCGCCCGCCGCGACCCGGATCATCAGCTCGACCAGATCGAGCCCGGTAATCTCCTCGGTCACCGGATGCTCGACCTGGAGCCGCGTGTTCATCTCGAGGAAGTAGAACCCCTCGCCGCTCGTATCCGCGCCCGACACGATCAGCTCGACCGTCCCGGCCGAATAATAGCCGACCGCCCGCGCCAGCGCGACCGCCTGCTCGCCCATGGCTTTGCGCATCTTCGGCGTCACGAACGGCGACGGGGCTTCCTCGACGACCTTCTGGTGCCGCCGCTGGATCGAGCATTCGCGCTCGTTGAGATAGACGATGTTGCCATGCTGGTCGCCGATCAGCTGGATCTCGATATGCCGCGGGCTTTCGATGAACTTCTCGATGAACACGCGGTCGTCGCCGAACGACGCCAGCCCCTCGCGCTTGGTCGCCTCGAAGCCCTCGCGGACGTCCTGCTCGCTGTACGCCAGCCGCATGCCCTTGCCGCCGCCGCCCGCCGACGCCTTCATCATCACCGGATAGCCGATGTCGCCCGCGATCCGCACCGCCTCGTCGGTGTCCGCGATCTCGCCCAGATAGCCCGGCACGACGTTGACGCCCGCCGCCTTGGCGAGCTTCTTCGATTCGATCTTGTCGCCCATCGCCGCGATCGCAGCGGGCGGCGGCCCGACGAACGCGATCCCCGCCTCGGCACACGCCCGCGCGAAGCTCTCGCGCTCGGACAGGAAGCCGTAACCCGGATGGATACAGTCCGCGCCCGTCTCCTTCGCCGCCAGCAGGATCAGCTCGGCCTTGAGATAGCTCTCCGCCGCGGGCGCTGGTCCCAGCCGCACGCTCTCGTCCGCCATCAGCACGTGCGGGCTGCGCACATCGGCGTCGGAATAGACCGCGACGGTCTTGATCCCCATCGCCTTGGCGGTGCGCATCACGCGGCATGCGATCTCGCCGCGATTGGCGACCAGGATTTTCTTGAACATCTCTCGCCCTAAACTGTGCCGTCTCCCCGGCTTGGCGCCGGGTGCGGACGTGTATTTACTGGTACCAGATCATCGATTTGAGCTGCGCGGTCCGTGCCTTGGTCAGGCCGGTGCGACAGCCGGCGATCGTCATCCCCTGCGCCGACCCGCCGGCATATTGCCCGCCCTCGATCACGCATTGCGTGTCGCGGAACTTCAGCCACGCGCGCTGGCTTTCGAGCAGCGATCCCGCAAACCCGAAGCCACCGCCACGCGACGTGTCCTGCGCATCGCGCCGCTTCATATAGGCGTAGGTCCGCTTCCACTGCGCGGTCATCGCCGCGTCCGCCTGCGCATAGCTGCTGCCCGCGGACCGGGTCATCTGCGCCTGCGCCTGCGACTGGGGCTGCATCGGCGCGGCGGCGATCAGCAGTGCGATCAGCAGCATGTCTTGGCCTCGCGCATCGGTTCGGCACCCGTCATCGGCGTCATGCCGAGCTTCGCCAGCAACGCCGCATCCGCGCTGTCGCCCGCATTGCCCGTCGTCAGCAGCGTGTCGCCGGTAAAGATCGAATTCGCCCCCGCCATGAAGCACAAAGCCTGGGTCGCCTCGGACATGCTCTCGCGTCCCGCGGACAGCCGCACCATGCTCAGCGGCATCGTGATCCGCGCGACCGCGACGGTCCGCACGAACTCGATATCGTCGATCTTCGCGAGCGGCGTGTCGGCGAGCATGTTGCCGAGCACCGTCCCCTTGACCGGCACCAGCGCGTTCACCGGCACGCTCTCGGGATGCCGCGGCAGCGTGGCGAGCGCATGGACGAAGCCGACGCGGTCGCTGCGCGTCTCGCCCATCCCGACGATCCCGCCGCAGCACACCGATATGCCCGCATCGCGCACGTTGGCCAGCGTCTCCAGCCGGTCCTCGAAGGTCCGCGTGGTGATGACGTTGCCGTAATTCTCCGGCGAGGTGTCGATATTGTGGTTGTAGTAATCGAGCCCCGCATCGGCGAGCTGCTTTGCCTGATCCGCGTCGAGCATCCCGAGCGTCATGCACGTCTCCAGCCCCATCGCGCGCACGCCCTCGACCATCGCGACGACCTTCGGCATGTCGCGCGGCTTAGGGTTGCGCCACGCAGCGCCCATGCAGAACCGCTGCGATCCCGCCGCCTTGGCGTGCGCGGCGTCGGCGAGGACGGCATCGACGTCCATCAGCTTTTCCGCCTTCAGCTGCGTGTCCGCGCTCGCCGACTGCGAACAATAGCCGCAATCCTCGGGGCACCCGCCGGTCTTGATCGACAGCAAAGTGCACAGCTGCACCTCGCTCACCGCATGATGCGCCCGGTGCACGGTCTGCGCCCGGTACATGAGTGCGTCGAACGGCAGGTCGAACAACGCCGCGATCTCCGCCCGCGTCCAGTCGGTCCTTGTGCCGTTCCCCGGCGAAGGCCGGGGTCCAGTTGGAGAGGTCGACGTAACGGAGGACTGTACGTCGTCACGACCGGCGCCCAACTGGGCCCCGGCCTTCGCCGGGGAAGTATCTTCGAGACTGTTCAGCATTATTCTGCGGCTTCCTCTTGCGGGCCCATATTATGGCCGAGGAGCTTCAACACGTCCTCGGCGGCCTGGATCAGGTTGGTGCCGGGTCCGAAGATCGCCTGGACCCCGGCATCACGCAGCGCCTGATAGTCCTGTGCAGGAATAACGCCACCCGCGATCACCTTGATATCCGCGCGTCCCGCCTCGCGCAGGTGGCCGATCAGCTCGGGGATCAGCGTCTTGTGCCCCGCCGCGAGACTCGACGCGCCGACCACGTCAACGTCCTTGGCCAGCGCCAGCGCGGCGACCTCCGCCGGGGTCTGGAACAGCGCCCCCGGCACGATCTCGAACCCCAGATCGCCGAACATCGACGAGACGAGATTGGCGCCGCGGTCATGCCCGTCCTGCCCCATCTTGGCGACCAGCATGCGGGGCTTGCGTCCCAGCCGCCGCTCGGTCGCTTCGACCCCGTCGGTCAGCCGCGTCCAGCGCGCATCGTCCTCATACGCGCCGCCATAGACGCCCGACACCGGCGTCGGCTGCGTGCCATAGCGCCCGAACACATCCTCCATCGCCGACGAGATTTCGCCGAGCGTCGCCCGCGCCCGCGCACACTCGACCGCGAGCGCGAGCAGGTTCTCCGACCCCTTCGCGCCCTCGCGCAGCGCATCCAGCGCGGCCCGGCACGCCTCCTCGTCGCGCGTCGCCTTCACCCGCGCGATCCGCTCGACCTGCCCGGCGCGCACCGCGACATTGTCGACGTCGAGGATCTCGATCGCGTCCTGTTCGGCAAGCTTGTACTTGTTCACCCCGACGATCACGTCCTCGCCGCGATCGACACGCGCCTGGCGTCCCGCGGCGGCTTCCTCGATCATCGCCTTGGGCCAGCCCGCCGCGACCGCCTTCGCCATCCCGCCCTCGGCCTGGATCCGCTCGATCAGCGTCCACGCCCCGTCGACCAGGCTCTGCGTCAGGCTCTCGACATAGTAACTGCCGCCGAGCGGATCGACGACCTTGGTCATCCCCGTCTCTTCCTGCAGCACGATCTGCGTGTTGCGCGCGATCCGCGCGGAAAAGTCGGTCGGCAGCGCGATCGCCTCGTCGAGCGCGTTGGTGTGGAGCGACTGCGTGCCCCCCAGCATCGCCGCCATCGCCTCGATCGTCGTGCGCATGACGTTGTTGTACGGGTCCTGCTCGGTCAGCGACACGCCCGACGTCTGGCAATGCGTGCGCAGCATCTTCGACCGCTCGTCCTGCGCGCCCAGCTCCGTCATCGCGCGGTGCCACAGCACGCGCGCGGCGCGCAGCTTGGCGATCTCCATGAAGAAGTTCATGCCGATCGCGAAGAAGAACGACAGCCGCCCCGCGAACTTGTCGATGTCGAGCCCGCTCGCGACGCCGTATTTCACATATTCCATGCCGTCGGCGATCGTGAAGGCGAGCTCGTGGAGCTGCGTCGCCCCCGCCTCCTGCATGTGATAGCCGCTAATCGAGATGCTGTTGAACTTGGGCATCTCGCGGCTGGTATAGCCGAAAATGTCCGAGATGATCCGCATGCTCGGCTCGGGCGGGTAGATGTAGGTGTTGCGGACCATGAACTCCTTGAGGATGTCGTTCTGGATGGTCCCGTCGAGCAGGTGCCGGGGCACGCCCTGCTCCTCGCCCGCGACGATGAAGAAGGCGAGGATCGGGATCACCGCGCCGTTCATCGTCATGCTGACCGACATCTTGTCGAGCGGGATGCCGTCGAACAGGATCTTCATGTCCTCGACGCTGTCGATCGCGACGCCGGCCTTGCCGACATCGCCCGTCACGCGCGGATGGTCGCTGTCATAGCCGCGGTGCGTGGCCAGATCGAACGCGACCGAGAGCCCCTTCTGCCCCGCGGCAAGATTCCGCCTGTAGAACGCGTTCGACGCCTCCGCGGTCGAGAACCCCGCATATTGCCGGATCGTCCACGGCCGCCCCGCATACATCGACGCCCGCACCCCACGCGTGAACGGCGCGAACCCGGGGAGGCCGGGGTCGGCGGTCACGTCCGCCGCGGTATAGAGCGGCTTGACGTCGATGCCTTCGGGGGTCGCCCAGGTGAGATCAGCGCCCTTCACCTCCTTGGCAGCAGCAGCCTCCCACTCGGCAAGCGTCGGATTCGGTTTGTCAGTCATACTCTAGTTCCCCGGCGAAGGCCGGGGCCCAGCCCTAAAATAAATCGCGCGCGGCAGCGCGTTCGATGCTGCGCATCGAGCCTGGGCCCCGGCCTCCGCCGGGGAACGAGAAGCGTGAGTCGTCACGTCCCCGTGAACACCGGCTTGCGCTTCGTCAGGAACGCGATCCCGCCCTCCGTCGAATCCGCCGACCCGCGCGCCGCACGCTGGTTGACCGCCTCGGCCTCCATCGCGCCCGCATAGTCGCTTGCATAGGCCGCGGTGATCGCACGCCGCATCAGCCCCAATGCCACCGTCGGCATCGCCGCCAGCCGCTCCGCCAGCGCGAACGCCTCGGCGTCGAGCGCGTCGTCCGCGACGACCTTGTGCACCATCCCCCAGTCGAGCGCCTTCGCCGCGGGCACCCGCTCGCCCAGCATCATCATCTCGGTCGCCCGTGCGCGCCCGATCAGCCGCGGCAGCATCCACGACGCGCCGCCATCGGGCACCAGCCCGATATTGACGAACGCCTGGAGGAAATACGCGCTCTCGCTGGCGACGCAGAAATCCGCGGCAAGAGCGAGGCTGCACCCGATCCCCGCCGCCGGCCCGCGCACTGCGCTCACCACCGGCACGCCCAGATCGGCGATCGCCGCCATCGCCGGATTATAGCTCCCCGTCAGCGCCTGATAGGTCGCCGCACCCGGATCGTCCGACCCCAGCGCCCCGCCACCAACATCCGCGCCCGAACAGAACGCCCGCCCCGCACCCGCGATCAACACCGCCCGCGCACCGTCGAGCGAGGCGACCGCGGCGGCAATCTCCTCGAACATCGCCGGCGGCGCCGCATTCAGCCGGTCGGGCCGGTTGAGCGTCAGCACCAGCACGTCACCGCGCCGCTCGCTCAGGATATGCTCGTACGCGGTCATGCCAGTCTCCCCCATCGATTACGCCCCAGTCCGCCAGCCCCACCCCTTCCGTTCGCCCCGAGCGAAGCCGAAGGGCCTGAGTCCCACGCACTCCGACCACGCCCAGCACGAACGGACGACGGATGCGGGGTCAATGATCCTCCCCCGGCGTCTCCATCAGCTCCACGAGCATCCCGCCAAAGTCCTTCGGGTGGACGAACACGATCGGCGTGCCATGCGCGCCGATCCGCGGTTCGCCGAGCACCGTCGCCCCCTTCGCCTTCAGCTCCACGACCGCGGCCGCGATGTCGGGCACCTCGAAACACACATGATGCTGCCCCCCCGCCGGGTTCTTGCGCAGGAACCCTGCGATCGGCGAGCTCTCGTCATAGGGCTCGATCAGCTCGATCTGCGTATTGGGCGCATCGATGAAGCACACCTTCACGCCCTGCGCGGGCAGGTCGAACGGCTCCCCGATCGCGGTCGCGCCGAGCAGCACCCGGTACGTCTCGACCGACTTCGCGATCGACGGCGTCGCGACCCCGACATGGTTGAGGCGGCCCAAAGTCATTGCGCATCCTCCGCCGCGGGCGGCGCAGGCGGCGGCGGCGGCACGACGCCGAGCGTATAGCCGCACACCCCCAGCACCTGCCGCACCATCGCATCGCTCGCCGGCGCGGCGAAATTGGCCTGCACCGCAAAGCCTGCGCCGTTGGTCGACTCGACCCGCAGCGTCTTCGATTTCACCAGGAACGTCGTCAGCCGCGTGATCGCCACGGGATCGGTGATGTATGTCCCCGTCCCCGGAAACTGCCAGTTATAGGTGAAGGCCGGCCCGCCATCGAAGCGCACCGCGACCGGCTTGTCCGCGCCCTGCCCGAGCGACTGCGGCTGGATGAACTGGATCGACACGATCGACTCGGTGCCGACGTCGCACTTCACGACGAACCGCGACAGCCCGTCATTGCCCGTGACCGAGGTGGAGATGCTCCGCACCCCCGCCGCATTGGTCCGGTCGGCGAGCTTCCACGCGGGCGTTGCTGTGCTTGTCGCAGCCGCGGCTTGGAGAAGCAGAAGCGCGATCATTGCTCGATCCTCGGGGTCGGTCGTATCCCGGACCGCATTTCCTCGAACGTTTCCAGGCGGATCAGCCGCCCGTTGATCTGGATGACCGAGTCGACCACGCGTCGCACCTGCCCGTTGGTCGCGGCAAGTTCCTCATTCAACCGCTCGACCTTGCTGCGGAGCAGGATGACGGATTCGATCGTCCGCATCGCGTCGCCGATCATGCTCATGCGACACGCTCCGCGTCGAGCAGCCCGGCCTCGCGCAGCCTGGCGTCGATATCGGCGCGCAGACGCTGCTGCCCCTCGATCGCCGCATCGAGCGCGGCGTGCATCGCCGGAAGCGCCTCGTCGAGTTCGTGGATCAACAGCTTGAAGCGGTCGTCCTCGGTCATGTCGCCCTCCACGACATAGCGCGACGTCGCCTCGCGAACGACATGCCCCACGGACATGCCGTTGCTCGCCGCAAACGCGTCGAGCGCCGCCTTGTGATCGGGGGTGGTCAGAAACGTCACGCGTTCGGTCTGCATGTCACGACTCCTTCGCATGACATGATAATGTGCTTGGCATGACCCAACAAGCCGCCCCCTCAGAGCGGGATGTTGTCATGCTTCTTCCACGGATTCTCGATGCTCTTGCCGCGCAGCTTGCGCAGCCCCAGCGCGATCCGCCGCCGGGTCGAATGCGGCTGGATCACCTCGTCGATGAAGCCCTTGCTCGCCGCGACGAACGGGTTGGCGAAGCGCGCCTCGTACTCCGCGGTGCGCGCGGCGATCTCCTCGGGCGTCTTGCCGCGAAAGATGATCTCGACCGCGCCCTTGGCGCCCATCACCGCGATCTCCGCGGTCGGCCACGCATAGTTGAGGTCGCCGCGCAGGTGCTTCGACGCCATCACGTCATACGCGCCGCCATACGCCTTGCGCGTGATCACGGTGATCTTCGGCACGGTCGCCTCGCCATAGGCGAACAGCAGTTTCGCGCCGTGCTTGATGATCCCGTTATGCTCCTGCGCGGTGCCGGGCAGGAAGCCGGGGACGTCGACGAACGTCACGATCGGGATCTCGAACGCATCGCAGAAGCGCACGAACCGCGCCGCCTTTTTCGAGCTGTTGATGTCGAGCACGCCCGCGAGCACCATCGGCTGGTTCGCGACGAAGCCGACGGTCCGCCCCTCGATCCGCCCGAAGCCGGTGATGATGTTGGCCGCATGCGCCGGCTGCGTCTCGAAGAAATCGCCCTCGTCGACGACCTTCCGGATCAGCTCGTGCATGTCATAGGGCTGGTTGGCCGACGCGGGGATCAGCGTGTCGAGGCTCTCCTCGACCCGGTCCCACTCGTCCGCGGTCGGCCGCTCGGGCACGCCCGCACGGTTCGATTCGGGCAGGAAATCGAAGAAGTCGCGCGCCGCGAGCAGCGCCTCGATGTCGTTCTCGAACGCATTGTCCGCGACCGACGTCTTGGTCGTGTGCGTCACCGCGCCGCCCAGCGCCTCCTGCGTCACCACCTCGTTCGTCACCGTCTTGACCACATCGGGCCCGGTCACGAACATGTAGCTCGAATCCTTCACCATGAAGATGAAGTCGGTCATCGCCGGGCTGTACACCGCGCCGCCCGCGCACGGGCCCATGATCAGCGACAGCTGCGGCACGACGCCGCTTGCGAGCACGTTGCGCTGGAACACCTCGGCATAGCCGCCAAGGCTGGCCACGCCCTCCTGGATGCGCGCGCCGCCGCTGTCGTTCAGCCCGATGATCGGCGCGCCGACCTTCATCGCGCTGTCCATCACCTTGCAGATCTTCTGCGCGTGGCGTTCGCTCAAGCTGCCGCCGAAAACGGTGAAATCCTGGCTGAACACGAAGACGAGGCGGCCGTTGATCGTGCCCGATCCGGTGACCACGCCGTCGCCGGGGATCACCTGGTCCTGCATGCCGAAATCGACGCAGTTATGCTCGACATACATGTCGAGCTCCTCGAACGATCCCTCGTCCAGCAGCACGTCAAGGCGCTCCCTTGCGGTCAGCTTTCCCTTGGCGTGCTGCGCTCCGATCCGCTTGATACCCCCGCCCACTCTTGCGGCTTCGCGGCGTCGTTCAAGCTCTTCGATCGTCGATGACATCGTCTCTCCGTCCTGCTGGGGGCTTTCACAGAGCGGGACGCAATGCGCAAATGCAATGTTGCAAACTTGTGCCCCCCATGTTTGCAAACTACACCCGCGGCATGACCAATCCCCCACGTCGCCTCTTCGTCGGACACCGGCTGCGCGACCTTCGCGGCACGCTCGGGATCAGCCAGGCGGCGATGGCGGTGCGGATCGGCATCTCGGTCAGCTATCTCTCGCAGATCGAGAATGGCGACCGCCCGGTCAGCGAAGCCGTGCTCGTCACATTGGCACGCGAATTCCCCGCCGACTGGGGCAGCATCGACGCCGCCGACGACACCGCGCTGCTCGTCGCGACGCTCGAGGCCGTCACCGACACCAGCGTCGCCGCCCCCACGCTCGACGAGAGCGCGATCCGCCGCGCGGTGAAGCACCAGCCGCTGCTCGCCCAGCGGCTCGTTGCGATGCACGACGCCTATCGCCGCGCGCAGGAGCAGTTGCGCGCGCTCGACGACCGTCTCGTCGCCGGATCGGGCGCGCCCGGGCTGCTCCCCTGGGAGGATGTCCGCGACTGGTTTCACGCCGCGGGCAATTATGTCGACACGCTCGATCGCCGCGCGGAGGAGATCGGCGAGACGCTCGGCAGCGACCGGATCGCAGCGCTCGAGGCGCGGCTCGCGGCGCGCGGCGTCTCGGTGACAATCTCGGGCGCACTCGCAGCGCCGTTACGCGACTATGACGGCGCGACCTTGCGGCTCGACGGATCGCAGCCCGGCGAGACCACGCTCTTCTCGCTCGCGCATCAGGTCGCGCGCGGCGAATTCGCCGATCTGATCGCCGACATCGTCGCCGCCTCCGACATGGCGTCCGAAACTGCGCGCGCGCTGCTGACCGCGGGGCTCACCAACTACGCCGCGGGCGCGATCGTCATGCCCTATACCCGCTTCCGCGCAGAGGCGCGCAGCGTCCGCCACGATATCGACCGGTTGCGGCGGATCTTCGGCACCAGCTTCGAACAGACCTGCCACCGGCTCTCGACCTTGCAGCGTCCCGGCGCGCT
>NZ_JPJC01000284.1:10507-10912 GCF_000733135.1 Sphingomonas sp. FUKUSWIS1 | reverse complement strand
GGCAACATCACCAAGCGCCACTCCGCCACCCGCCTCCAGTTCGCGCGCTTCGGTGGCGCCTGTCCCTTGTGGATCGTCCACGAAGCGGTCGCGATCCCCGACCGCATCCTGACGCAATTGCTCGAGACCAGCGACGGCATCCGCTACGTCTCGATGGCCAAGGGGCTGGTGAAACCGTCCGAAACCTATACCCGGCCCGCGCGCCGCTATGCGGTGGCGCTGGGCTGCGAGGAAGCGAACGCGTCCGAATTCATCTACGCCGACGCGCTCGGCACCGGCGGCATCGCCACCCCGATCGGCGCATCCTGCCGCATCTGCCTCCGCCCCGACTGCGACCAGCGCGCCTTCCCCCCCGCCGCCAGCGAAATCCGCGTCGACCCCAACCGCCGCGGCGCGGTCCCGTAT
>NZ_JPJC01000284.1:3411-10497 GCF_000733135.1 Sphingomonas sp. FUKUSWIS1 | reverse complement strand
CCCCCCCGCCGCCAGCGAAATCCGCGTCGACCCCAACCGCCGCGGCGCGGTCCCGTATGAGGTGGTGTGACGACTAGGCCACCTCCCCGGCGAAGGCCGGGGCCCAGTTGGGAAACGGAAATAACGTGAGGCGACGCGGAGTCATGAGGGCCGTCCCACCTGGGCCCCGGCCTCCGCCGGGGAGGTGGTGTAGATGGCTGACCGTTCGCCCCAATCGAGCGACCCCAGACCGACGACCGCACTCAGCCCCAAAACCTGTCATCCCCGCGAAGGCGGGGATCCAAACCGGCAAACCAAGGTGGCAACCACAAAGGCCAGCCAGTCTGGCTTCCCGCCTCCGCGGGAATGACGGCGGGTCTAGGCCCCTCAATCCTTCGGAAAGAACCGCTCCACCACGTTACTCGCCAGTCGCGAAGGCCGCAGCGTCTCCGCATCAAGGCAACACCAGCTCGACTTCACCTCGGCCAGCACGTCCTCGCCGCGCTTGATGATCGTCTCGTAGAACGCCCGCGCGCCCTGCACCTTTTCGAGCAGCACCGTCGCGATCACGTCGTCGTCCAGAAACGCCGGCTTGCGGTAGGTAATCTCGTGTTTCAGCGCGACCCACAAATGCCCCGCCACCGCCTCGGCCGGGGCGAGACGCTGCCAGTGATCGATCACCGCGGCCTGTACCCACTTCAGATAGTTCGCGTTGTTGACGTGACCCATGAAGTCGATGTCGGCCGGCTCGATGCCGATGGCGTAGATATGGGGAATGGCTGTTGACACTCCACCCATATAGCATGCGCGGGGGCTTATAGCGATGACGACGCTGCTTCGACACCGACAATAAACGCTATTCCGGCCCGCGGCGCTTGTCCCTAGCATGATGCAACGCCGCCCTCTTGTGTTGCCTAAATACAACACCATCTCTGGCCAAAGACCACAGGGATACGCCCATGAACATCGACAAATTCACCGACCGCGCGAAAGGCTTCCTCCAGTCCGCGCAGACCGTCGCGATCCGCATGAACCATCAGCGGATCGCGCCCGAGCATCTGCTGAAGGCGCTGCTCGAGGACGAACAGGGCATGGCCGCGGGGCTGATCGCGGCCGCGGGCGGCGACGCGAAGCGCGCGACATCCGAGACCGATCTCGCGCTCGCCAAGATCCCCGCGGTGTCGGGCTCGGGCGCGCAAACCACGCCGGGCATCGACAATGACGCGGTCCGCGTGCTCGACCAGGCCGAACAGATCGCGACCAAGGCGGGCGACAGCTTCGTCACCGTCGAACGCCTGCTCGTCGCGCTCGCGCTCTCGCTCAACACCGCCGCGGGCAAGGCGCTCAAGACCGGCGGCGTCACCCCCGAGGGGCTCAACACCGCGATCAACAGCGTCCGCCAGGGCCGTACCGCGGACACCGCGGGCGCCGAGGACCGCTATGACGCGCTCAAGAAATTCGCGCGCGACCTCACCCAGGCAGCCCGCGACGGCAAGCTCGACCCCGTCATCGGCCGCGACGAGGAGATCCGCCGCACGATCCAGATCCTCGCGCGCCGCACCAAGAACAACCCCGCGCTGATCGGCGAACCCGGCGTCGGCAAGACCGCGATCGCCGAAGGCCTCGCGCTGCGCATCGCCAACGGCGACGTCCCCGATACGCTCAAGGACCGCCGCCTGATGTCACTCGACATGGGCTCGCTCATCGCGGGCGCGAAATATCGCGGCGAGTTCGAGGAGCGGCTGAAGGGCGTGCTCGACGAGGTGAAGGCCGCCGAGGGCGACGTCATCCTGTTCATCGACGAGATGCACCAGCTGATCGGCGCGGGCAAATCCGAAGGCGCGATGGACGCGGGCAACCTGCTCAAACCCGCTTTGGCGCGCGGCGAGCTCCACTGCGTCGGCGCGACCACGCTCGACGAATATCGCAAGTACGTCGAGAAGGACCCCGCGCTCCAGCGCCGGTTCCAGCCCGTCATGGTCGGCGAACCCACGGTCGAGGACACGATCTCGATCCTGCGTGGCCTGAAGGAGAAATACGAGCTCCACCACGGCGTCCGCATCACGGACGGCGCGATCGTCGCCGCCTCGACGCTGTCGAACCGCTACATCACCGACCGTTTCCTCCCCGACAAGGCGATCGACCTGATGGACGAGGCCGCGAGCCGGATCCGCATGGAGGTCGAATCCAAGCCCGAGGAGATCGAGAATCTCGACCGCCGCATCATCCAGCTCAAGATCGAGCGCGAGGCGTTGAAGCGCGAGACCGACGAGGCCTCGATCGACCGGCTCGACACGCTCGAGGGCGACCTCGTCAATCTCGAGGAACAGTCCGCCGAGCTGACGACGCGCTGGAAGGGCGAGAAGGACAAGATCAACGCCGAGGCACGGCTGAAGGAACAGCTCGACGCCGCGCGATTGGAACTCGACCAGGCGCAGCGCTCGGGCGACCTCGCCCGCGCGGGCGAGCTCTCCTACGGCACGATCCCCGGCCTGCAGCGCCAGCTCGACGAGGCGGCGGGCGCGACCAAGGGCGCGATGCTGCGCGAGGAGGTCAATGCGGACGACATTGCCGGCGTCGTCAGCCGCTGGACCGGCATCCCGGTCGAGCGGATGCTCCAGGGCGAGCGCGACAAATTGCTCGCGATGGAGGCGACGATCGGCAAGCGCGTCATCGGCCAGGCGCATGCGGTCAAGGCCGTCTCCACCGCGGTCCGGCGCGCACGCGCGGGGCTTCAGGATCCGAACCGTCCGCTCGGCAGCTTCCTGTTCCTCGGGCCAACGGGCGTCGGCAAGACCGAGCTGACCAAGGCGCTCGCCGAATTCCTGTTCGACGATCCCTCGGCGATGGTCCGCATCGACATGAGCGAGTTCATGGAAAAGCACGCGGTCGCACGGCTGATTGGCGCGCCTCCCGGCTATGTCGGCTATGAGGAAGGCGGCGTGCTGACCGAGGCGGTCCGCCGGCGGCCCTATCAGGTGATCCTGTTCGACGAGGTCGAGAAGGCGCATGGCGACGTGTTCAACGTGCTGCTCCAGGTGCTCGACGACGGCCGCCTGACCGACGGCCAGGGCCGCACGGTCGATTTCAGCAACACGCTGATCATCCTGACGAGCAATCTCGGCAGCCAGTATCTCGCCAACATGGCCGAGGGCGACGACGTGTCGTCGGTCGAACCGCAGGTGATGGAGATCGTCCGGTCGCATTTCCGCCCGGAATTCCTCAACCGCCTGGACGAGGTGATCCTGTTTCACCGTCTCGGCCAGGCGCACATGGCGCCGATCGTCGACATCCAGGTGTCGCGCGTCGACAAGCTGCTCGCCGACCGCAAGATCACGCTCGACCTCACCGAAGCCGCCCGCGCCTGGCTCGGCCGCGTCGGCTACGACCCCGTCTACGGCGCGCGTCCCCTCAAACGCGCGGTCCAGCGCTACCTCCAGGACCCGCTCGCCGACATGATCCTGCGCGGCGAGGTCAAGGACGGCGCCACCGTCCATATCGACGAGGGCGACGGGAAACTGGTGCTCGCGGTCGGCTGAGCCCCCGAACCGCAGGCACAAAAAAAGGGCGGGTCCCGAAGGACCCGCCCCGATTTGTCGCGTGGGTATCGGCTTAGAAGTTGAACTTCGCGCCTGCACGATACTGACGACCGAAGATGCCGTCGCCACCCTGGATCGCATTGTACAGATACGCGCCATAGGTGACGGTATCGACCGGCGGCAGGCGATCGAAGAGGTTCAGCGCGTTGACGTAGAAGCTGAACTTGTCGGTGACCTTGAAGTTCACGTTCGCATCGACCGTGATGTAGCTCTTCACGTGGCAGTCATTGTACACGGCAGCCTGGCCGCAATCCTTGTATTGGTCGCCCTGGTCGGTCGCCGACAGGTCATAGCCCGACGTGTAGTTGACCGTGGTGCTGACCGCGAAGTCGCCGAAGTCGAACGTGTTGAGCCAGTTGCCCTTCCACTCGAACGTCCCCGACCCTGCGGTCAGGTTGAAGTTGCCGAGCGTGCCCTCATAGCGCTGCTTCTCGCCGTCGATCGTCGTGCTGAGCTCGATGATGTAGCTCGCATTCAGGTTCGACGTCCACTTGACCGGACCGAAGTCATACGCGCCGTTGATCCCGAAATCGATGCCCGACGACTTGATCGTGTCGGCATTGATCAGCTGCGAGCGGACGAAGGCGATCTTCGGACGCGCGTTCGGGTTGTTGACGTCGGGTGCGTCGGCGATGACCTCGAACCCGGCAACCGGTGCGGCACCGGCATAATAGGCTGCGATCGCGGCCGAATTGTCCGGCGTCGTGATCGCGCCGGTCTTCTTGATGTTGTAGTAGTCGACGGTCAGCGACACGCTGCGGATCGGGTCGAACTTGAGCCCACCGGTGAAGCTGCGCGACTTTTCGGGCTTCAGCTCCGGCGATGCCAGCGTCGTCTGTCCGATCGAGTAGGACGTCAGATAGGCCGGGCACGCCGTCGGGCTCGCCTGCGAACAGCCTGCGCCATATTGGGCAAGGAACGCATCGGGGATCGCCGAGATCTGCTGCGTCACATAGCCCGTCGTCGGCAGTGCATTCGCCTCGCCGAAGCTCGGGATACGGAAGCCGCGCGAATAGGTACCCCGCACCGTGACCTGCTGGAGCGGCGTGAAGATCGCGCCGACCTTCGGCGAGAAGTTGCTCTGCCCGGTCGAATAGTGATCGTAGCGACCCGAACCGTTGAGCGTCAGCACGTCGAGAACCGGTGCGTTGATTTCGGCGAAGGCCGAGCTCACCGTGCGGTTACCCTTGGTACCGAAGGCGTTCAGCGTGAAGTACCGCTGCGTCGCGCCGTTATAGTCGTCGTTCGCGCTGGGCGCGTCGACGGCTTCGTAGAAGATCGAGCCACCGACCGCGACGCGCAGGTCACCGCCGGGCAGCGTGGCAAGCGACTTCTGGACGGTCAGCTGCGCCTGATAGAGATCCGACGTCGTGTCGGTGATGTTCTCGGGCGTCAGATAATCGCGCACCGCCTGGGTGTTGAGGCCCGGGTTGACGAAGTTGTAGCTGCCGTCGGCAATGACGTTGAGCAGGTTCTGGATATAGACATACCCGTTGGTCTTCACCCGCAGGTCGGTGTGCATCGCCGTTGCGTTGAAGTCATAGTCGAACCCGTTGAGGACGGTGCCCTTGAGGCCGAATGCGGCACGGTACACGCGGCTGCGGGTCTCGTTCTGCGTGACGGTGTCGGGCAGCGCGCCGACGAGGCGAGCGACCTGGCCCTGTGCCGCGAACGGGTTGTTCGGGTTCAGCGTGCCGTTCGTCGGACCGCAGTTCACGCGCGCGGCGCAGACATAGACCGGCAATGCCAGGACGCCCGAGCCCGCGGCCAGCGCGGCAGTCTGCGCCTGCGAGGTCGAGAACTGCGGCGAGAGGATGCCGGCCGGTGCGTTACCGCGGATGACCGACGGACGACCGGTATAGTTGCTCGCCGACTGGGCGAAATTGACCAGCAGATATGCCTCGGAGTCGGCACCGACCTTTGCGCTGAAACGGGCCGAGCCGCCGAAACGCTCGATGTTCGGCGTCACCATGTCGTACTTGTTGGTGTTGTCGACCTGGCAGACCGTGGTCGGCGTCGTCACGTTCGCCGGCGTGGCGAGCTGCGCGGCGGTCGGGTTGTAGGGGGTGCCGTTGAGGCAGCCCGCTGCCGGGTTCAGCAGCTGGTACCGGCCCGATGCGACCGTGTTCGCGGCGTCGGCCGGACGGACGTAGAAATTGCCCGTACCGATCGCGAAGCCGTTGAGGGCGCCGTTCGCGTCAAGGCCGTTCGCCGTGTTGTTCGGGCCGCACTGCGTGGTGCCGGTGCGGTTCGAACAGATCCCGGTCAGGTTGTCCGAATTGAAGGGCGCCGGCAGGTCGCGCTGGTACACGCCCTCGTTGCGGAAATAGAAGCCGCTGACATAGGCGTTGTAGCCCTTCTCGTCGAGGTCGCCGGTACCCGCGGTCAGCGTCAGCCGCTGGTTGGCGTTGTTGCCGTTCTCGGAGATGCCGGCCTCGGCGCGACCGCTGATGCCGTTGAACTTGCGCTTGGTGATCACGTTGACCACGCCTGCAATGGCATCGGCACCGTAGCTCGACGATGCGCCGTCGCGCAGCACGTCGATGCGCTCGACGATGTCGTCGGGGATGGTGTTCAGATCGACGAAGTTGCGCGATCCGTCATCCGACAGCGGGTAATAGGCGGCGCGCAGGCCGTCGAACAGCACGAGCGTCGAGTTGGTCGACAGGCCACGCAGCGACACCGAAGACGCGCCCGCGGCGAATGCGCCGTTGGCGGTGAACGAGTTGGTCAGCGCCGGGCCGTTGTTCGACGACAGCGCCTGGATGCCGGCCTGCACCGTGTTGATGCCGCGCGAATCCAGATTTTCGGTGGTCAGCGTGGTGACGGGCGAAATGCCGGTATCGGTACCGCGGATGATCGATCCGGTGACGACGATCTCGTCGCCGGCGGCGGGCTGGTTCTGCGCGGCGACGTCGCTCGACGGGACACCGTTCTGCTCGGGCGGCGTCGCCTGCTGCGCGAACGCCGGCGCCGCCATGGCGAACGCGAACGGCGTCGCAGCCGCGAGCAGGAGCGCCTTCTTGGTCAACGAAATGCTGGTCATCATGATCCCTCGCTTGAACCCGGTCGCCCGCATCGCGGTACGCCGGGCAATTTTCCGCCCCTTTCATCGCGCCGAAGCACGACCCCGAAGGACATGGCGATGGGATGGAGGTGCTGTCGCATCCTGTAAAGAATGCATCCGGGCGGCCGAATGCTTTGGCAATCTCGTGTAGCGAAAAAGACACAATCACTGGTGCTTTTTCTTACAATCTGTTGCTTTTTCCGACAGCAGATCCTCTCTACGCATAATAATTAGGCAAAGGCATTTTCACGTCGCACCCGCGACAGCAGCTTGGCGAGGCCACGGCTCGGGCTTCAGCGTCACTCCGGACCGGCCGCCCGAACCAAAAAAAAGGGGCGGCGGATCCGTGATCCGCCGCCCCCCGATATCGCGTCCGAAAGGATCGCTTACATGTCGATCGTCAGGCCGACGAACAGGTACCGGCCGAGCGCATCATAGATG
>NZ_JPJC01000284.1:0-3317 GCF_000733135.1 Sphingomonas sp. FUKUSWIS1 | reverse complement strand
CGAACGAGCCGATCGGCGACGCCGTCGCGCTGAGGATCGGCGGGGTCTTGTCGAGCACGTTGTTGACGCCGAGGCGGTAGGTGACCTTGTCCGCGACCCGGATGGTGGCGGCGAGATCGAAATAGTCCTGCGCCTTCACGCGGCCGTCATTGGCGAAGAACGGGCCGGCCAGGTCGGCATCGCCGCTGGTCCGCTCGAACTTGGTCGCCGACAGATGGCGCCAGTTGCCCGACAGGCCGATGCCGCCCAGCGTGGTCAGCGACAGACGCGCCTGGTGACGCCACTTGGACATCGGATAGCCGCACTGGGCGCCGTACAGGCCTGCGCAATCGAACTTGGTGCCGACCTTGTCCGACGTGAACTTGTCGACATAGGTGCCGTTGAACGACAGCCCGATCGTGCCGATGCTGTCCGAGCGGTAGGTATAGCCCGCCGAGGTCTCGATCCCCTGCGTGGTCAGCGACCCTGCGTTGACGTTGGTGTCGACGATGAAGCCCGCATTGCCCTGCCACAGCGTGCCGTTGGCATCGCGGTTGATCGCGCCGCAGAACTGGTCGTCGGCGGTCTGGAGGCACTGCGCGATGATCGTGTCCGCACCGACGACGCCGATCCGGTCCTTCAGCTTGATGCGGAAGCCGTCGACCGACAGGTTGAAGCCCGGCAGGAACGACGGCCGCAGGATCACGCCCGCGGTGAACGTGTCGGCCTTTTCGGGGCGCAGGTTCGGGTTGCCGCCGAGCAGGCCGTTATACTGCTCGGACGGGTTGGCGGCGATCAGGCCGAACCGGTTCGCGGGAACGCCGGTCAGCGCGCACTGCGCGGCCGTGTTGCCGTTGACCAGCCCGTTGACCGCGGCGCCGGCGCAGGGATCGGTCGCACCGTCGAGCTGGACCGACTGCTGCGCGAACAGCTCCTGCGTGTTCGGTGCGCGGACCGCACGGTTGTAGCCGCCGCGGAAGCGGACGTCGGAGATCGGCGCCCAGACCAGCTCACCCTTGTACGAATGCGCCGAACCCGCGGTGCTGTAGCTCGAATAGCGATAGCCGCCATTGACCGTCAGCTCGTTGACGAACGGGCGGTCGCTGACCAGCGGCACCTGGATTTCGCCGAACACTTCCTTGACGGTGTAGCTGCCGCGGATCGGCAGCGTCGCGCCGCCCTGGCCGGCCAGATCGCCGCTCAGGAACGCGTTGTCGACTTCGAGGCTCAGCGATTCCTTGCGGTACTCGCCACCGACGTTCAGCGCGATGCCCTCGCTCGCGAACGGCGACTGCACGCCGTATTCGGCGCCCTTGAAGGTGAAGTTCGCGTTGAGGACGGTTTCCTTGTTCTCGCCCGACTGGAAGCCCGGGGTCTGGACATAGTTCAGCGCCTCGGGCGTGATCCCGGCCGCGCCGAAGATGTTGAGCGGGACGCAGTTCGGATCGGTGCCGTCGACGACCGAGCGGCAGACCGCCTGGCCGAGCGTCGCCGAGCCGGGACGCGTGTCGGTGATCGCGTCGAGCGCGCGCGTGGTGCGCGAGATCGAGAATTCATTGCGATACACCTGGCTGAACACGGTGCTGCCGAACTGGCCATAGGCCTCGTACGAAATGCCCTTGTCGATATCGCCGGTCGCGCCCGCGACGAAGCGATACTGGGTGTGGCGAAGATCCGCCTGGCGCCCGCCGCCCTCGACGTTGCGCCGACCGATCAGGACGTTCGCCTGCTGATACTGCGACCCGTCCGGGTTGGTCAGGTTGATCACCGCGCCATTGGCGTCGGTCACCAGGTTGGACGCACGGCAGAAGGTCGAGACCTGCGCCGCCGACAGCAGCGGGTTGTTGCAGTTCAGGACCCTCGTGTTGTTGAAGTCACCAGACGGCGCGATCTGCGCGACCGAGCGATCGTCCATGAACATGAAGTCGGCATAGGGCTTGAACGCGTCGCTGACTTCATACTTGGCGAGGAAGCCCGCGGTGTAGCGCGTGTCCGGACGCTGGTAATAGTTCAGCGGGTTGGCGTTGTAGAGCGTCCGCCCCGCGACGAGCTGGCCTGCTGCGTTCAGCGTATAGCCGGTCGGCGGCCCGCCCTCGGTCGCATCGCCGAGCGTGAAGTTCGCCGGGAATGCGGTGGCCGATCCGCCGCACACATAATCGTTGCCGACATTGCCCGACGGCGCGTTCAGCCCGCACGAGCTATAGTCGCGCGACCCCTGCAGGATCGCGCCGATCTTGCGATAGCCGCCATAGCCGACGACATGGCCGCGGCCGTCGCTGGTGGCCGCGCCGACCTTGAAGTTGATGTCGAACTGCGTGCCGTCGAATGCCTGGCCGCTCGGCGCGGGATAGCCGCTTGCCGCCGACAGCGCCTGGAACCGCTCGCTGCGGTTGTTGTGGTTGTTGATGCCGCCCGACACGTCGACGCTGAAGCCTTCGTAATCGGTGTCGAGCACGAAGTTGACGACGCCGGCGATCGCGTCCGACCCATAGACCGAACCGGCGCCGCCGGTCAGCACGTCGATGCGTTTGATCAGCGAGGCGGGGATCATGTTGACGTCGGCGGCCGCACTCGCGGTGCTGCTCGACGAGGGGTTGCCCGGCATCAGGCGGCGGCCGTTGATCAGCACCAGCGTGCGCGATTCACCCAGGTTGCGCAGGTTGATCGTCGCCGTACCGGTCGAACCGTTCGACACCGACGAGGTCTGCGTCGCGAACGACGCCGGCAGGCTGTTGAGCACGTCCTCGATGCGCGTCGCGCCGCGCAGCTTGATGTCCGCCGCGTTGACCACGGTGATCGGGCTGGCGGAGGTCAGGTTGGGGTTCGAGATGCGCGATCCGGTGACGACGATGTCGGTACCCGCGGCGGTCCCGGCTGCAGCGGGATCCTCGCTCGGCGTGTTCGAGACTGCCGGGGTCGTCGCTGCCGCGCCGTCGTCGCTGGTGGTGCTCTGCGGTGCGGGAGCCGGCTCGGCTGCCGGTGCAGGAGCCGGTGCGGTCTGGGCCGCTGCCGGAAGCGCCACGACGGCGCCTGCGATCATCGTGGACGCGAGCAGGCAGTCCCGAAACATATGATTCCGCATGTATTCATTCCCCTTTCGCGCCGTCGATCCGTGATGACTGACGCGATGTGTTGCGGCGCGCTCCGGCGCACTGACTGGGGGCCGGTTACGCAAACGGCAGCGCTTTTGTCCAAAATAAAATTGTAAAATAGTAACGGATCATCGCATTGACGTACCATTGTTACAAAAAGGCAACATCGTGAATCCGGCGCCCTGCGGCGGGTTTTCCGAAGGAATCAAAGGGGATATTCCGGGGATGGCGGGCCCTGCGCGCCCC
>NZ_JPJC01000283.1:0-1816 GCF_000733135.1 Sphingomonas sp. FUKUSWIS1 | reverse complement strand
GCTCCTTCTTGTAGTGGCCCGGGTCGTTCGCATAAAGCGCGCCGCCCGCCAGCGCGACCGCCTTGCCGCCGAACCCGCCGACCGATTCATAGCCGCGGATCCGACCCGCGACCGCCTGGGTCTGGACGCGCTGGATCTCGTCCGCGGTCGGTCCGGTCTTCAGGAAGTCGGCAAGGATCTCGTCGAGCCGCTTCGACACCACCGCGGGATCGACGCCCGGCCGCACGATCGCGCGGATCGTGAACATGCCGATCTGCGCCATGTCGCTATAGCCGGCGGACACATTGACCGCGAGCTTCTCCTTGCGGACCAATGCATTGTCGAGCCGCGACGAAGCGAGCCCACCCAGCACCGTACCGCCGACGTCGAGCGCCGCGGCATCGGGATCGAGCATCCCCGGCACCGCCCAGTTCTTGCTGATCATCACCGCTGCGACACGGTCCTTCATCACCTCGTTCACCGGCGCGGCGAGCGTCGGCACGGTGACGGTCGGCAGGACCGACTTTGGGCCCGTCTTGATATCGCCGAAATATTTCTCGACCAGCGGCTTTGCGGTCGCCGCATCGACATCGCCCGCGAGCACCAGCACCGCATTGTTGGGGCCGTAATGCGAGCGGAACCAGTCCTTCACATCGGCAAGGCTGGCGCGGTCGAGATCCGCCATCGACCCGATCGGGGTGTGGCCATAGGGCGTGTCCGCGGGGAACAGCCCGCCGAACAGCTTGTACTGGACGAGGCCGTATGGCTGGTTGTCGCCCTGGCGCTTCTCGTTCTGGACGACGCCGCGCTGCTCGTCGAGCACGCCCTGCGTGATCGCGCCGGTCAGATGCCCCATCCGGTCGCTCTCGAGGAACAGCGCGCGCTCGAGCGCAGCGGCGGGGACCGTCTCGAAATAGTTGGTCCGGTCGAACGAGGTCGTGCCGTTAAAGTCGGTCGCCCCGACCTCCTTCAGCGGCGCGAAGAAATCGCCCGGCGCATTCTCGCTGCCGTTGAACATCAGATGCTCGAACAGATGCGCAAAGCCCGTGCGGCCCTGCGGCTCGTGCTTCGACCCGACGTCATACCAGACCGACACCGCGACGACCGGCGCCTTGCGGTCGGTGTGCACGATCACGCGCAACCCGTTCTTCAGCGTGAACTGCTGATAGGGAATATCGACCGAGGTGACGAGCGTGGCGACCGGTGCAGGCTTTGCGACCTGCGCGCCAACCGGCGCGACAAGCGCGGCGGTGGCGACGCCAGCTAGGGCCAAGAGCTTCAACGACATGGATTTTCCCCCGGGATACGACGACTGTTATACCAAGGTATAACAGTGGATTGCCGCCCCGCAAGCTGCCGCCTTCGCGGTTGGCGTGGATCTCGATCGATCCTTGGCGTCACGACCTGCGCCGCCCGCCCGTACCATTGCCGGATCCGCTCCCGTGGCTAGCGCAGCAGCCCCGCAGCGCGGAGCGCACCGTTGATCATGTCGCCGACCTGCGATCGGCCCGGACTGTGGCTCCATGGGTGCGGACGCGGCGATGCGGGCTTCGGCTTCGCGCGGGTCGCCGCCGCGCGCGCCGATGGGCGCTCGATCAGCCCGAAGAACGCGGCGCTGTGCAACGTCGACGAGATCCCCGCCTCCAGCATGTGCGGACCCGGCTGGCCGAGGCCGTCGGCGCCCGTCGTGGCCAGCGGTGTGCCATGGCCCAGCCCGCGGATCCGATACTCCTCGACCGCGGCACGGCCCTGCGCGTCGCGCCAGAGGCGATGGGCATGGCCTTCAACCTGTTCGACCTCGTCGGGTGCGTAGGCGAGCCCGTGCACGCCGCGCCAC
>NZ_JPJC01000282.1:18878-20055 GCF_000733135.1 Sphingomonas sp. FUKUSWIS1 | reverse complement strand
GCATCTGGTTGTTTGCGACCGCAGCAACCAGACCGTGTGGCCGTTCGCTGCGGTGACACCCCTCTAGGACCACTCCCCGCACCCGTCAAATGCAAATTTCACTTTTATGGCAATTTTTGCGCCCTGGCGCGTTCTGCGCCCCCGTGACGCTTATAGCCGGCTTTCCGAGCGGTGGCAGACAACACCGGAGTTCGGATGCGAATTCGATCCTTCCCTTGCTTGTAACGTAAATGATTTGCCCGACGCCCCGCTGCGGCGATAGCAGGGTGGCAATGCCCGGGGGCGTCGGCATCAGTCGAAGCGCTTCGAACCGGGATCAGGGAGATAAGGATGTCGACGGGTTTCTCATCGGTGACGATCGCACTGCTGCTACAGACCGCGGCCTCGCCGATCGCGTCGCGACCGCCAGCCTCGCCGCCCCCTGCCCCTGCCCCGACATCTACTCCGACATCTGCTCCGACATCTGCCGCGCCAGCCGCAAACCCGGCGTCCACACCGCTTTCGGCGGTCGCGAATCCAGGCCTCTGGCCGACCGCCAAGGCCATGCCTTTGCGCGACGCGAAGATCGAAGCGCGGCTCGACGCGATCGTCGCGCGCATGTCGATCGAGGACAAGGTCGGCCAGCTGATCCAGGTCGACATCGCCAGCATCACCCCCGCGGACCTGCGCACCTACAAGCTCGGCTCGATCCTCAACGGGGGCAATTCGGGGCCGAACGGCGACGATCTCGCGCCGCCGATCGAGTGGCTGAAGCTCGCGGATGCCTTTTACGATGCGTCGATGGCGCGCAGCGACGGTCGGCCCGCCATTCCGGTGATCTGGGGCACCGACGCGGTGCACGGCAACAACAACATTCCCGGTGCGACGCTCTTCCCGCATAATATCGGCCTCGGTGCGACGCGCGACCGTGACCTGATGCGCGAGATCGGCCATGTGACCGCGATCGAGACCGCCGCCGCCGGGATCGACTGGACCTTCGCGCCGACGCTCGCGGTGGTCCGCGACGATCGCTGGGGCCGCACCTATGAAAGCTATTCGGAAGAACCCGCGGTCCAGACCGATTTCGCCGGCGCGGTGATCGAGGGCGTGCAGGGCAAGGTCGGCACCAGGGATTTCCTTGCCCCCGACCGCGTGATCGCGACGACCAAGCATTTCCTCGGCGACGGCGGCACCGGCG
>NZ_JPJC01000282.1:1939-18666 GCF_000733135.1 Sphingomonas sp. FUKUSWIS1 | reverse complement strand
GCGTGCTCAAAGACCGGCTGCATTTCGACGGCTTCGTGGTCGGTGACTGGAACGGCCACGGCCAGGTCGAGGGCTGTTCGAACGAGAGCTGCGCCGCCGCGATCAATGCCGGGCTCGACATGTTCATGTATTCGGGGAGCGGGTGGAAAACGCTCTACGCGAACACGCTGAAACAGGCGCAGTCGGGCGAGATCTCCGCCGCTCGGCTCGACGACGCGGTCCGCCGCATCCTCCGCGTCAAGCTGCGCGCGGGCACGTTCGACCGCGGGCGGCCGTCGTCGCGCGCGCTTGCGGGCAAGATGGAGCGGATCGGCGCGGCCGACCACCGTGCCATCGCACGGCGGGCAGTGCGCGAATCGCTGGTGCTGCTCAAGAACCAAGGCGGGCTGCTGCCGCTCAAGCCCACGGCCAATATCCTGGTCGCAGGCGGCGGTGCCGATGATATCGCACAACAGGCGGGCGGCTGGTCGCTGACCTGGCAGGGTAGCGGCCTCACCAATGCGAACTTCCCCAATGCCCAGTCGATCTGGTCGGGCATCGACGCGGCGGTCAAGGCGGCGGGCGGCACCGCGACGCTGTCGGCGAACGGCAGCTTCGCGAAGAAACCCGATGCGGCGATCGTCGTGTTCGGCGAACAGCCCTATGCCGAGTTCAAGGGCGACCGCCCGACGCTCGACTATAGCCCCGACGACAAGGCCGATCTCGCGCTGCTCCGTAAGCTCAAGGCGGCGGGCGTGCCGGTGGTGGCGGTATTCCTCTCCGGACGGCCGCTCTGGGTGAACGCCGAGCTCAATGCCGCCGATGCGTTCGTCGCGGCGTTCCTGCCGGGGAGCGAGGGCGGCGGCGTCGCCGACGTGCTGTTCCGCACCAAGGACGGGCGCATCGCGAACGACTTTCGCGGCAAGCTCAGCTTCTCCTGGCCCAAACGCCCCGATCAATATGTGCTCAACCGCGCGGACCCCGGCTATGATCCGCTGTTCGCCTATGGCTATGGGTTGAGCTACGCGAAGCCGGGCACCGTCCCGAAGCTCGACGAGACGCGCCCCGCCGGACTCGCCGTGGCATCGAGCGGCATCGTGTTCGGCAAGGGTCGCGTCCCCGAAGGCTGGTCGCTCGTCCTCGCCGAACAGGGACAGTCGAAGGTCCGCCTCCTTGGCGTCAATGCGACGACGACGAACCGGCGGCTCACCGCCTCGGCGGTCGACCGCCGCCGCCAGGAGGATGCACGCAGCCTCGTCTGGTCGGGCGGTGCGGCCGAGGCACGCATCGAGGCGGATCGTCCGCTCGATCTCACGCGGGAGAGCAATGGCGAGTTGAGCCTCGTCGTCGACCTGCGCGTCGATCGCGCCGCCAGCGCACCCGTTACGATCGGCATGGTCAGCCATGACGGTGCCGTGGTGAGCGTCCCGATCACCAGGACGCTCGCGACCGGTACGCCGGGCGAATGGCGCCAGGTCGTCGTGCCGCTGCAATGCTTTGCCAAGCGCGGTGTCGACATGGCGGATGTCACCGCACCCTTCGTGCTCGCGACCGACGGCGCGCTTGGGGTGTCGGTATCCGACGTGAGGATCGATTCGGCGCCGGTGCCGATGACCCAGTGCGGCGACTGAGGTCGATCGGCGTCGCGGCCGCCTAGACGGCGTTCGCGTCCAGCGGCGTCGTCCGCGGTTGGAGGCGGAACGGATCGAACCCCTGCGGCAGCCCGACGCTGACGGGATTCGGCAGGATCCGCCCTACCCGCGTCGCCGCGGCGACGACGTCGGGCGCGGTCCGGACCGCGTCGTCGACCGGGTCCGTCAACCGGTCGAGCGGCGTCGTCGTTGCGGAGCCGGTCGGCTGGACATAGCGCAGCGCCCAGTCGCGGGTCGTCTCGTCAGCGAGCCGGCGGATGACGAGCGCGCGCGCCGCGGCCTGGTCGCCCCGACAGACATACATCTGCATCGCGGCGCCCGGCACCAGCGCTTCGTCCAACAGCACCTCTGCGGTGACGGGTTCGGCGGCAGCGCTCTGTCCAGTCCGGGCGAGCGCACAGGCCTGCCAGGCTTTGACGAGCAGGACGGACGCGCGGTTGACGTTGCTCCCGTATCGTTTCGCCCGATCGAGAAAGACGTCGGCGCGCGTGAGGACCTGCGGCCAGTCGGTCTCCATCGCCGCCAGCTGCAGATAGGCGCCGTCGAGATTGAGGCCATTGCCCTGGTCGTCGGCCGGCACGGTCGTCGCGACCCTGGCCAGCAATGCCTGCGCCTCGTCATAGCGCCCCTGATGCGCCAGCGCCCTGGCGACGATCGGCGCGAGGAACACGCCCTCGCCCCGCGGCGCGCCCGCGGCACGCGCCTCCACTGGCACCGCCGCTCCGGTGTCGATCCCGTCGAACATTGGCAGGAACAGGCCGAGCACCGCGGGATACGCCTCGAGGCGGGAAAGGCGACGCGCATAGGGCGTAGCGGTGTCGAAATCGGCAGCCGCCGCCCAGTCGCCGCGCAGCTCGTCGAGGTAGCGCCGCGACTGGGCAGCGAGATCGGCCCCGGCCCATTCCGCGATCCGCGGCCAGAGCGGCGCATAGCGTCGGTCGATATAGAGTGTGAGCAGATCGTCCGGATCGCCGATCGTCGTGACGAGGTTTGCCGCCTCGTCAGTCGATGCGCCTGTCGACATCCGCATCGCCTCGCGCGTGCGGGACAAGGCTGCGGTCGAGCGTTCGGGCGCGAGCCCCGAACTGAAGCCGATCTCGCCAAGCCGGGCGTTGAGCCGGTCTGCCCGGCTCCGGTCGCCGATCTCGGTCAAACGCCCCGTCAACGCCATGACGACGTAGCGGTCGAAATGCCGCGTCATCTCCGGCGCAAGCCGGCTGGCCTGGAGGAGGAGATCCGCGGCGCGCTGCGGCGAACCGGAAAACGTATAGATTCCCGTCGCGACGAGTTTCGGCCGCGGATCATCCGGCAGAAGCCGCAGCGCCTCCTCGATCGCCGCGACCGCGGGGCCGGTCGCCTGCGCGCTTGCGAGAACACCGGCCCGCACCGTCTGCACCATGCCGCGCAGCGGCGTCGGCCGCGGCAGTTTGGCAAGGACCGCATCGAGCCGGGCGATGTCGGGCGATCGTCCGGCAATCGCCGACGCTGCCTCCGCCATCACCTCGCGATCTGCGGGATCGGTCGTCATCGCTAGGGGATCTGCGACCTGGGCGCGAGCCACCCCTGGGGTCATGCCAAAAGCCATCGTCACGGCGACCGCGGTCAGCGCCATTTTAGATCTGAAAACCGGTCTCATGCTGTTCCCCTCTGCACAGATCCGAGCACAGGGGGCGCAGACTGTCCATCGCTCCACCTCCGACTTTTTTTGACGTCGAGTCGCGGCACCGATGAAAGCGCGAGGATGCGGACTGCGCGCGCGCTGCGGCAACCGGCAGCGCGTACAGTCAGGGCGAGCGACGCTGTTCACGGATCGCCGCCGTTATCGGCCGCCTTAACTGGCATCGGCCGCGCGCGAGCGGATCGAACGCCGAGACGGATCATGCCCGGACGGTCCAGCTGGCGATCCTCTAGAACGGGACCTTTCCCCGGCGCCACGACTGACGTGGTTTCGACTCGCCGAGCGCCAGCCCCTCAGGCGGGGTCCGCGCTGCCCTGTTCGGTGATCGGATGGAGCGCGGCGCGCACGTTGACCGACGTCAGCTCCTGTTCGATCCAGTCGACACAATCGCTGATCTTCGCCCCGACCAGCGCGTTGCCGCCCTCGTCAGCGATGCGCAACGCCTCCTCAAGGAGGAAAGCCATCGACCTCAGTCGAGCAACCGTCTGCGCGTAACTCTGCATCGCTCAATCCCTTGATCGTGATCATGACGATATCAGAATTGCGTGCGATTTGAAGGGTCAATGACGGTGTCGGATTGGGACTTTTGGCTTAGACCGTCAATTATCTCGGTCCCGCCCTATGGCGCGGCAGCCGCCTGATACCTATTTTTTCCGAGTTAGGGCGGATTCCGGCGTGGCGACGCAACCGGTTCCGTGGCGATCCGTTCGTTAGCGGATCAGGGAGCTTTAGATCTTTATGAACAGCAATGACGCATTTCCCGTATCGCGCCGTGGCGTGATCGCGGGTGGCGTAGCGACCGCGACCCTGACCGGGACCCCGGTGGGTGCGCAGGTGGCGGCACCGCAACAGACCCCGCCGACGACGATGCCGGTGACGCTCAAGGTCAATGGCCGCAATACCCTGATCGAGGTCGATACGCGGACGACCCTGCTCGACGCGCTGCGCGAGACGATGAAGCTGACGGGCACGAAGAAGGGCTGCGATCACGGCCAGTGCGGCGCCTGCACGGTCATCGTCGAAGGCCGGCGGATCAACAGCTGTCTGACGCTCGCAGTGATGCACGAGGGCGACTCGATCACCACGATTGAGGGTCTGGGCACGCCGGAGAAGCTGCACGCGATGCAGGCCGCCTTCGTCAAGCATGACGGCTATCAGTGCGGCTATTGCACGCCAGGCCAGATCTGCTCCGCGGTCGCGACGCTCAACGAGATCAAGGAAGGCATCCCCAGCCATGCCACCGGCGACATCGCCGCCAAGCCGAAGGTGACGACCGCCGAACTTCAGGAGCGGATGAGCGGCAATATCTGTCGCTGTGGCGCCTATTCGAACATCATCGACGCGATCCACGACGTCGCCGGCACGGAGCGCATGGCATGAAGGCCTTTACCTTCGAACGCGCCAAGACCGCGAGCGCCGCCGCGGCAGCGGCGGTCCGTACGCCTGGCGCCAAGTTCATCGCGGGCGGGACCAACCTGCTCGACCTGATGAAGCTGCAGATCGAGACGCCGCAGCATCTGATCGACGTCAACGGCCTCGATCTCGATACGATCGCACCAACCAGCGACGGCGGCCTGCGGATCGGTGCGCTGGTTCGCAACACCGACCTCGCCGCCGACGCCCGCGTCCGCAAGGACTACGGCGTGCTCAGCCGGGCACTCGTGTCAGGCGCGTCCGGCCAGTTGCGCAACAAGGCGACCACCGCGGGCAATCTGCTGCAACGGACCCGCTGCCCCTATTTCTACGATACCACCAAGCCCTGCAACAAACGCCAGCCGGGCAGCGGCTGCGCGGCGATCGGCGGCTTCAACCGCAATCTCGCGGTCATGGGGACCAGCGATGCGTGCATCGCGACGCACCCGAGCGACATGGCGGTCGCGATGCGAGTGCTCGATGCGACCGTAGAGACGGTCAATTCGGCCGGCCAGACACGCGCCATCCCGATCGCCGACTTCCACCGGCTGCCGGGCACGACGCCGCATATCGAGACCGCGCTCGCCGCGGGTGAGCTGATCACCGCGGTCACGTTGCCAAAGCCGATTGGCGGCACGCACATCTACCAGAAGGTGCGTGACCGTGCCTCCTACGCGTTCGCTTTGGTGTCGGTCGCGGCGGTCATCCAGCCCGATGGCCGCGGGCGCCTTGCCTTTGGCGGCCTCGCGCACAAGCCGTGGCGGGTCGAAGCTGCCGAGGCGCAACTGCCCAAGGGCGCCAAGGCCACGGCCGCGGCCGTTCTGGCTGGTGCCCGCACGACGTCGCAAAATGCATTCAAGCTGCCGCTGATCGAACGCACGATCCACGCAGTGCTCGAAGAAGCGAAGGCCTGATCGCCATGAAGTTCGACACTCCCGCAACGACCAACCCGATCGACCGCATGAAGGTCGTCGGCCAACCGGTCGACCGCATCGACGGCAAGCGCAAGACCACCGGAACCGCGCGCTATGCCTATGAACGCAACGACGCCGCACCGAGCGCGGTCTATGGCTATATCGTCGGCGCGGCGATCGCCAAGGGCCGGATCGAGCGGATCGATTTCGCCGAAGCCAAGGCTGCACCAGGCGTCCTCGCCGTCGTCACGCATGAAAATGCCGGTACGGTGGCCAAGGCGCAGGCGCATACCGCCCGCATGCTCGCGGGCCCCGACGTCCAGCATTTCGATCAGGCGGTCGCGATCGTGGTCGCATCGACATTCGAACAGGCGCGCGCAGCGGCGAAGCTGGTCCGCGTCACCTATGCCCGCAGCGCCGGGAAATTCGACCTCGCCGCGGAGAAATCCGCCGCGGTGAAGCCGAAGGACGGCAAGCCCGATACCGCGATCGGCGACTTCGCCGGCGCCTTTGCCAAGGCCCCGGTCAAGCTCGACCAGACCTATACCACGCCCGATCAGAGCCATGCGATGATGGAGCCGCACGCGACGACCGCTGCGTGGACGGGGTCGAAGCTGACGCTGTGGACCTCGAACCAGATGCTCAACTGGGCGGTGCGCGACATGAGCGAGACGCTCGGCATTCCCAAGGAGGACATCCACGTCTTGTCGCCCTTCGTCGGCGGCGGCTTCGGGTCGAAGCTCTGGATCCGCAGCGATGCGGTGATGGCCGCGCTCGCCTCGCGGGCGATCGGCGGCAAGCCGGTCAAGGTCGCGCTGACCCGTCCGCAGATCATGAACAACACCACGCACCGTCCGGCGACGATCCAGCGGCTCCGGATCGGCGCGCGCAAGGACGGCACGATCACCGCGATCGCGCATGAAAGCTGGTCGGGCGATCTCCCCGGTGGCGGACCCGAGACCGCGCCGAACGTCACCCGGCTGCTCTATGCGGGCGCGAACCGGATGACCGCGACGCGGCTCGCGACGCTCGACCTTCCTGAGGGCAACGCGATGCGCGCCCCCGGCGAGGCGGTCGGGCTGCTCGCGCTCGAGGCGGCGATGGACGAGCTTGCCGAGACGCTGAAAATGGATCCGGTCCAGCTGCGCATCGTCAACGATACGCAGGTCGATCCCGAATCGCCCAAGCGCGCCTTCTCGCACCGCGATCTCGTCGGCTGTCTCAGGACGGGCGCGGAGCGGTTCGGCTGGAACAAGCGCAATCCCGTGCCGGGCCAGGTCCGCGAAGGCCGCTGGCTCATCGGCATGGGCATGGCGTCCGCCTTCCGCGACAATGTCACGATGAAGTCCGGCGCGCGCGTCGGGATCGACAAGAAAGGCGTCGTCACCGTCGCCACCGACATGACCGACATCGGCACCGGCAGCTACACGATCATCGCGCAGACCGCGGCCGAGATGATGGGCGTGCCGCTCGACAAGGTGATCGTCCTGCTCGGTGACAGCAGCTTCCCCGTCTCGTCCGGTTCGGGCGGCCAATGGGGCGGCAACAGCTCGACCGCGGGCGTCTATGCGGCCTGTTCGGCACTGCGCGACAGCGTCGCACGCAAGCTCGGCTTCGACCCGACCGACATCGTCTTCGAGGACGGCAAGGTGAAGTCGGGCAACCGCAGCGTATCGCTCGCCGAGGCGGCGGGCGATGCGGGCCTGTCGGCGGAGGACTCGATCGAGTTCGGCGATCTGACCAAGACCTATGCGCAGTCGACCTTCGGCGCCCATTTCGTCGAGGTCGCGGTTGATTCGGCGACCGGCGAGGTTCGGGTACGCCGGATGAGCGGTGCGTTTGCCGCCGGGCGAATCCTTAACCCCAAGTCGGCGCGCAGCCAGGTCATCGGCGCGATGACCATGGGCGTCGGTGCGGCGCTGATGGAAGACGCGGTCGTCGACAAAAGGTTCGGCTATTTCGTCAATCACGACATGGCCGAATATCATGTCCCGGTGCATGCCGACGTCCCCTATCAGGACGTGTTCTTCATGGACGAGACCGACGCCAAGTCGTCGCCGATGAAGGCCAAGGGCGTCGGCGAGCTCGGCATCTGCGGCGTCGGCGCCGCGGTCGCGAATGCGGTCTACAATGCCTGCGGCGTCCGGATCCGCGAATATCCGCTGACGCTCGACAAGGTGATCAAGGGCATGCCGCCCGTCGCCTGAAATACCGTCGCCTGACGGCCTGTCCTGCCGCTCTTGCAGACGATCCCGCCGTATCGCAGACATCGAACCGATGATCTGCGGTGCGGCGGTGTCGTTTCGGGCTTCGTCGCAGCCCGCGGGTTCGACGGAGAGACCTTGCGATGCCGCTTTATGCCCTGGGCGACAAACGCCCCACCTGCCACCCGACCGCCTGGGTCGCGCCAAGCGCCGATCTGATCGCCGATGTCCAGCTGGGCGAGGCGGCGAGCGTGTGGTTCGGTGCGGTCGTCCGCGCGGACAATACGCCGATCGTCATCGGCGCGCGCAGCAACATCCAGGAGGGCGCGATGCTCCATTCGGATCCCGGCGCGCCGCTTCGGATCGGCGAGGATTGCACGATCGGCCATCACGCCATCCTCCACGGCTGCACGGTCGGCGACCGGTCGCTGATCGGCATGGGGGCGATCCTGCTCAACCATGCGGTGATCCCGGAGGACTGCATCGTCGGCGCCGGCGCGCTCGTCACCGAGGGCAAGACCTTTCCCGCGGGCAGCCTGATCATCGGCAGCCCGGCGCGTGCGGTCCGGCAGCTCGATGAACAGGCGATCGCGGCGCTCCGCATTTCCGCCCAGCATTATGTCGAGAAGGCCCGCGCCTGCGCAACCGGACTGACCCGTATCGACTAGCCATGCGCGCCGGACCCCGGGACATCGCCCGGGAAACGGCGCCGTTGTGTCAGCCGGCGACCCACTTGGTGACGGCGGGACGCAGCTGGTCGGCGGCGGCCTTGCGGACCGCGATCGTCGACAGCGACCGCGTCACGCCGCCTCGCGACGAGGCGGGCAGATATTTGTCCGCAAAGGCGCTGATCTTGCCCGGCATCGCCGGATCGTTCGAGCCCGCGCCGAGCCCGACGATATAACCCGATCGCGTGCTCGCCTCGAGGAAGCTCTCGACCAGCTCACGGTTCGCGACTGCCCAGTCGAACGCCAGGTCGGGATGCGCCCCCGCGACGGCGCGGAGCAGCCCGGCCTTTTGCGGCGCGGAGATTGTGTCGGTCTTGAGCAGCGCGAGCGCCCGCCCCGCAGTTGCGGGGTCGCGCGCGGCCCCGAGCAGCGTCACGAACCGGTTCTTGGCAACCGGGCTCTTCTCCGCCTTGGCGAGCGCAAGCAGCGCGTCCCATTCCGCCGGGGTCGCGTTGACGGCATAGGTCGACAGGATCGGCTGGCGGATCGCCGGCGGGATCGCGGTCGGATCGGTCGCCAGCGCCGCGACATAGCGCCGCGCACGGTCCGCGACGCCCGTATCGCCATTGGTGCCGAGCCGCCCGACCAGCGTCTCGCGCAAATTGCTCGTCAGCGGCGATTCGCCCGGTTTAGCCTCGAAGCCGATCCGCGCGAGCACGGGGCCAAGGATCGCGACCGACCGCGCGCGCAGCGGCGCCTCGAGCGGGGTGTCGTCGTACAGCCCGGTGATCCGGCCGAGCGCGCCTGCGACCGACGACCATTCGAGCGGATCGGCGTCCGGCCCGACCTTGTCCATCACCGCGAAATAACGCGACAGGTCCTGATAGCCGCCCGCCGCCAGTGCGAAATCATCGCCCAGCGTGCCCAGCCGGTCGGCGAGGTCTAGTCTGGCATAGTCGCGGACGATCGCGGCATGGCCCGCATCGTCGTACATCACGCGGGTATAGCTGCCCTTGCCGCGGTTGAGGACGACCGTACCGCATCCCCGGATCGTGACTCGCGACGGCGCTGCGCCCGTGACGATCGTCGCCGTCTGCGCACCGCCGAGATTGCCCACGACCAGCGGCACGTGCCAGGTCTGCGGCGTCTTCGATGCCGCATCCAGCCCGAACCGGCCCTGCGTCAGCATGGCGGTGGTAACGCCGCCGTTGCAGGTCGCGCCCGTCATCGTCACCAGCGGCACGCCGCCCTGCAAGGTGAAGTCGTGCGCGATCTCTGCGACCGGCTTGCCCGCGGCTGCGGACAATTCGGCCCAGAGCTGTTCGGTGACCGTGTTGCCGTATTTATACTTGGCCATGTAGCTGCGGATGCCCTTGCGGAACACGTCGGGGCCGAGCGTCGATTCGAGCATGCCAATCACGGCCTGCCCCTTCGAATAGGTGATGCCGTCGAACGCTTCGCCAATCTGGTCGACGGTCTCGACCTTGCGGATGATCGGGTGCGTCGCGGACGTTGCGTCGATCCCCATCGCCCCCTCGCGCTCGCCCGACACCGCGGCCGCCTCGGATTTCCACGCTGGCACGAGTACGCCGCTCGACTTGCCCTCCATCCACGAGGCGAACCCCTCGTTCAGCCACAGATCGTCCCACCACGCCATGGTGACGAGGTCGCCGAACCACTGGTGCGCCATTTCATGCGCGACAACGGTATAAATGCGCTGCTTCGCGCTTTCGGTCGCGCGCTTCGGGTCGAACAGCAATTCGTTCTCGAAATAGAAGATCGCGCCCCAATTCTCCATCGCGCCGAAAAACTGGCTCGATCCCGGCCCCGCGATCATGTCCATCTTGGGCAGCGGATAGGGCTGGCCGAAATAGTCGTTGTAATAGGCAAGCAGGTCCTTCGCGGCGGCGAGCGCATAGTCGCCCTGATCGACGACTCCCTTGCGGCTGATGATGCCGATCTCGGTCTTGCCCGCCATCAGCGTCTTGCGCTCCATGTCCCCCATGCCGAGGAACAGCAGATAACTCGACATCAGCGGCGTCTCGCCGAACTTGTAGAGCTGCGTGCCGTCCGCCTGCTTCGTGATCGCCGTGGCAGGCATGTTCGAGAAGGCCAGCTGAGCGCCCGGCGCGACCGCGGACAGGCGGAACTTCGCCTTGAACGCGGGCTCGTCCCACATCGGTGCGAACCGGCGCGCGTCGGGGGCCTCGAACTGGGTCGCGAGCATCCGCGACGACGACCCGTCGGCATTGGCATAGTCGATCGCGAACAGCCCGGACGCGGACTGGTTGATCTTGCCCGTCCAGGCAAAGGCCAGGCTGTGCCGCCCGACGCTCACCGCCGCGGGCAGCGTCACCGTAAGCAGCTGTGCTGCGGCGTCCGCCTTTACGGTGGCGGGGCGGCCGTCGAACGTCGCCGACGTGATGTTCAAATCCGCCGCGTTCAACTGGATCGTCCGGGTCGCCTGCTTGACGTCGATGGTCACCGTCTCGGTCCCGCTGAACGTCATCGCCTTCGCATCCGGGCGTACCTGGATATCGTACAGGATCGGCACGACACTGCGCGGCAACTGCCCTGCGGCAAGCGCGGGCGCAGACACGGACAGCGCCAGCAAGGCGGCAACGGCAAACTTCATGGCGGCACATCTCCGGAACACTCTATGCCGATCGCTCTAAGCATTTGCGGTCACATGGCAATCACACGTGACTGCCGCTCTAACCAGAATGCTGGCGCAGCCGTTTCGGCTGCGCTATGAAACGCGCCATGACCGTACCCGCTATTCTAAAGAGCCTGCGCCTGCCCGTGATCGGGTCGCCGCTGTTCATCATTTCCGGACCCGACCTGGTGATCGCCCAGTGCAAGGCGGGCATCGTCGGATCCTTCCCGGCGCTCAATGCGCGACCGCAGGCGATGCTCGACGAATGGCTCCACCGGATCACCGAGGAGCTAAGCGCGCACAATCGCGCCAATCCCGATCGCCCCGCCGCGCCGTTCGCGGTCAATCAGATCGTCCACAAGTCGAACGACCGGCTCGAACGCGATCTCGAAACCTGTGCCAAATGGCAGGTGCCGATCGTGATCACCTCGCTCGGCGCGCGCGAGGATCTGAACACCGCGGTGCATGGCTGGGGCGGGATCACGCTGCACGACGTCATCGATGACCGGTTCGCGCGCAAGGCGATCGAAAAGGGTGCCGACGGCCTGATCGCGGTCGCCGCGGGCGCCGGCGGCCATGCCGGACGACTATCGCCGTTTGCGATCATCCAGGAGATTCGCCAGTGGTTCGACGGTCCGCTCGCGCTGTCGGGCGCGATCGCGACCGGCGACGCGGTACTCGCGGCGCAGGCGATGGGTGCCGATTTCGGATATATCGGCTCGCCCTTCATCGCGACGGTCGAGGCGAATGCCGACCAGGCCTATAAGGACGGCATCGTCGCGGGGCGCGCGGCGGACATCGTCTATTCGAACCTGTTCACCGGCGTGCACGGCAATTACCTGCGCGCGTCGATCGTCGCAGCCGGGATGGATCCCGATGCGCTGCCCGAGGGCGACCTTAAGACGATGAACTTCGGGGGCGGTGCCAATGCCGAAGGTGGATCGAAGCCCAAGGCGTGGAAGGATATCTGGGGATCGGGCCAGGGCATCGGTGCGGTTACCGCGGTAGAGAGCGTCGCCGACCGCGTCGACCGGCTTGAGCGCGAATATCGCGCGGCACGCACCCGGCTCGGCCTCGTCTAGGCCAGGCTCGTCTGACGGTACGCCCCGCCAGCGGCATTAGAGGACGCGGGCGAGGCGATCCTGCATCGACAAGGCGGGGCTCGCGGCGGGCCGTGGCGCATCAAGCGCGGCGTCGAGCAGCGCGACGCGCCGGTGAAGCTGCATGCTCGCGGTGATCAGCGCCCTCGCGCTGGGTGGAAACGCCGCCAGCATCGCGTCATCGGTCACCGGCGCCTCGCCGAGCCGCCGCGCCGGATCCAGCGCCTCGCCCCGCGTGAGTTCACCCGCCTGAACCGCGCGCTGCGTCAGCAACCACGCGAGGACATGGAGCAACCGGGTCGTGACCTTGAGCGATTCACAGCTCAGGCTGACGCGGACGAGCGGTTCGAGCCCGTCCCGGTCGGTCCGTCCCGTATCGTCGAAATAGGCCCGCGCCTCTTCGGCCAGCCGCATCGCTTCACGGTACAGCGCACCGATCATGCGGTCTTGCAGGGGCAGTTCGGGCGGTCGACCAATCATTCTGCCCGACTGCCATAGCCGCATCGCCGCGCCCATCGGGAAAACGCAGCGATGCGCCAGGATGTGTCCCGAAACGCGCCGCTTCGATCGACCGCTCGATCTATATTATGACGCAATTTGAAGGCGCTGTCCGAAATCACGCCCCGCATCCGCGCCTGCTCGGACGGGTCAGGCGATGATGTCGGGGATCAACTGGTCCTCGAACGCGGCAATTTCGTCGCGTAGCCGCAGCTTGCGCTTCTTGAGCCGGGCGATCTGCAGCTGGTCGGGAACGGTGAGCGACCAGAGCGCGGCGATTGCCGAATCGAGGTCGCGATGCTCGGTCCGGATTTCGTCCAGTCGGACCCTGATCTGTGCCTCGTCCACCATCATGTCCTTCGCCCACCCCTGCTACGCGGTCCTTAGCAAATGCATGGCATTGCGCGAGCACCAAAAACTGCCCGACGCGCGCCGTTCGGCCGCCCGGGCTCGGCCCGTCGCACGTGACGGCTCGCCCGGTCGATTCACCAATCTTCGTTAAAGACTTTTGGGTGGCGCGATGGTTTACTCGGGACCCCAACACGAATGCAGAAGGAGTTTTTCCACCATGCAAACGACGCACCAGGCTGCGCTGGAAACCAAGCATCAAATGCTCGACCGCCGGATTTCCGAAGAGGTACACCGGCCTATGCCCGACGCGCTGGCGCTCGCAGGACTGAAGAAGCAGAAGCTTCGCCTGAAGGAAGAACTCGCCAACCTCTAGACCCAACGCCGTTCGTGGCGGCGGGCGATCGGCCTGTCGTCACGCGGTTCCGGCTTTTCCGATTCCTTCCCCCTCGGGAAAGCCGGACTGGCGGGGTGCCGGATACGCCACCACCGCCTCTTCAGTCAGCCCCTATTCAACCGTTACCGGCAACCTAACGCTGCCCCGCTCTACCGGACGAGGTTACCGTGACCGCGGCTCCCGGAACACGATCGGCTTGGCGAAGGTCGGCGTCGTCTGCCCCTGCCCGACCGACTTGCGCGCCTTCATCGGGTCGATCGTCTCGTCGAGCGCGATTCCCAGACGACCCTGCGTGCACCACGCCACCCGTCCGGTAACCTCACCAATCCCGCGCAGGTCGATCGTGACCGGCGTATCGACGGCAAGCGGCCGATCGAACTCGATCATCAGCCCGCCCTCGGACAGGTTGCGGACCCGCACCTCGTACACACCCGCACCGTCGGCATAGCTGAACCGCGCGATCATCAGCAGGCTGTCACGGACCGGCCGGTTCTGGCCCGGGTCTGCGCTATCCTCGACGGACTCCCCGGCGCCGGCACCTGCCGCACCCTCGGCGCCCAACGACCCTTGGTTTCTCATGTCCATCCGTATTCCTGTGTCCCGACGTCGAGATATGCGTCGCATATATCAGAAGGCGGACCACGTGCCTATGCGCTGTTCGCCGACCCGATATCAGTCCTCGCGGGAGATTTTTTCGTTGCGCTCGTGGCGTTCCTGCGCCTCCACGGTCATCGTCGCGATCGGCCGCGCCTCGAGGCGGGCCAGGCTGATCGGTTCGCCCGTGACTTCGCAATAGCCATATTCGCCATCGTCGATCCGGCGGATCGCCGCCTCGATCTTCGAGACGAGCTTGCGCTGGCGATCCCGGGTCCGCAGTTCGATCGACCAGTCGGTTTCGCTCGACGCACGGTCGGTCAAATCCGCCTCGCGCAGCGAATCGACCTGGAGCTGCGACAGGGTTTCCTGCGATTCCCGCAGGATAGCGTCCTTCCACTGCTGCAGCTTCTGCCGGAAATAGGCCTGCTGACGCAGGCTCATGAACGGCTCGTCGGCCGTCGGTCGATAGCCATCGGCATCATTGGCTGCTGCAAGATTGGTACCGTGCTCGTCTACGCGATTCATTACCGTTGCCATACCACTCTCCCTCTGGCCGGTCGGCGCGAAAAGCCGCGTCTCGAAGCCACCCCCAAATGGTGAAAGGGCCTATAGTCTTACGTGTTCCGGACCACAAGCGAGCAGACTTGCGCTTGGATCGATAATGAAGACACATTCTTGCGTACCGATGCATCCGGGTTACACCGCCCGCCGACGGCCTCAGCGAGTCCCGGGAATCGGCCCGTCGCCATGATCCTGGATGCGACAACTGTCCCGCCACGGCACGGTCTGCGTATTGAGCGCCCCGCCCGTCGCGATATTGTGAGAATGACCACCAGATCACGTCATGGGCGCTTGCGCTTAACGCTTTGTTTTGCGCTTTGTGCGAACACGGCGTCCGAGTGCCGTGAACGCGATCCGACGTCGTCTGCGCGTCGGCAACGAGAGAGACTTTGAGTATGTCGGTGCGGATGGCCTTGGCCAAATTATGCGCGTGCGCCTGCGGAGGCGCGATCATCGGCGGCGGCGCCGTCCATGTCGCCGAGCGTCCGAAGCGCGCGATCCAGACCAAGACGATGACCAAGCGCGTTGTCCCCCGCCAGATTGGCGCCGTCGCCCGTCCGCGCATCCGTCGCGTCGTCACCACACGGACGACCGCCTGCGCGCCGGCCATGGTGACGGTCGCCAATGCGCCCCCGGTCCCCGTGGGGTTTGCCGACCCGTTCGTGGGCGGCGCCGGCAGTCCGACCGCCGTGCCGATAAACAGCGGCGGCGGCTTCTTCGGCGGCGGCGGCCCGGGTGGCGGCTTTGGCGGCGGCGGCTTTGGCGGCGGTTTCTTTGGCGGCGGCGGCTCGGGCGGCAGCATCGTCATCTCGTCGACCTCGAGCGGGGGCTCGTCGAGCACGAGCGGCGGTTCATCGAGCACGAGTGGCGGCTCGACCTCGAGCGGTGGCGTCAGCAGCACCTCGTCGACCGGCGGGTCATCCACGGGCGGATCATCGACAGGCGGATCGTCGTCCAGCACCGGCGGCGCGTCGGTGTCGAGCACCTCGTCGTCCGCCAGCGGCGGGAGCAGCGGTAACGTATCGTCCTCGTCGAGCGGTAACGTATCCTCCTCATCCAGTGGCAACGTTTCGTCGTCGTCGAGCGGGAACGTGTCTTCCTCGTCCAGCGGCAACGTCGCCTCGTCGACCAGCAGCAGTTCGGGCGGCACCGTGTCGTCGACCAGCAGCGGATCGAGCTCGACCTCGTCGTCGAGCTATGGATCGAGCAGCGCAGGCTGGAGCAGCAATGGCGGCTGGAGCTCGAACGGCGGCTGGCATGGCTCGAACGGCGGCGGCAATGGCAGCACCGGCTCAAGTGGCGGGCCACCCGCCCCGGTTCCGGCACCCCCGATGGTGCTGCTGTTCGGCGCAGCGGCCGCGGCCCTCGTTGCCCGCCGGCGGTTCGCGAAGCGCGCCGCGCACTGATCCTGCATAAATCTCGGACATAAAAAAAAGCCCGCAACAACGTGTTGCGGGCCTTTTCAACTATCGGGTGGCAATGATCAGGCGTTCTTGAGCGCCGTCTCGATGTCCGCAATCGGATGCCCGGTCAGATCCTTGGCGAGCTCGCCCGCCAGCCTGCTGCTGACCGCCTTGTGATAATGTTTGCGCATCTCGCCCAGTGTCTTGGGCGGTGCGACGATGACGAGCGAATCGAAGTCGTTCTTCAACGCGCGTGTCTTGAGCAGCTCGGCTGCGTCGGCCGCGAACCGGTCTTCCTCGATCTGATGGAAATCGGTGGGTTCGACCGAGCTCTGCGCGGCACCCTGCGGGGACGAGGCGCGGCCGGCCGAGTCGGTCGCCTGGTCACGCGTCGCGGGGTTCTCCTGCTCGACCGCCTCTTCGACGACCAGGTTCGGAAAGGCGGCATCGCCCTCGTTGCGCAGGAACAACATCTTGCGGCCATCGGCGACCATGACGACGGACTTGTGCGGAAGATCCACGGGCTTTCTCCTCTTTGATCTGTGCCTCTGCCCTCCCCAACGTCCCGCGGGCGCACCGGGTTGCGCGTACCTGCCGGCCTCGGCATAGCCTAGCGCCATGCATGATATCCGTCTGATCCGTGAAAACCCCGCCGCATT
>NZ_JPJC01000282.1:0-1819 GCF_000733135.1 Sphingomonas sp. FUKUSWIS1 | reverse complement strand
CTCGTCGCCCTCGACGAGCGCCGCCGTGCGACGATCGCCGAAGCGCAGGCCGCGCAGACCCGCCGCAACGAGCTGTCCAAGGCGATCGGCCAGGCCAAGGCGCAGAAGGACGAGCCGCGCGCACAGGCGTTGATGGCCGAGGTCGCCGCGCTGAAGGCCGCGTTGCCGACGCTTGAGGCCGACGAGGCGGCGCTGACCGCCGAGCTCGATGCGGCGCTCGCGGCGATCCCCAATCTGCCCGCATCGGACGTCCCTGCGGGGGTCGACGAGAGCGGGAATGTGCTCGTCCATGCACGCGGGACGAAGCCCGACTTCGCCTTCGCCCCCCGCGAGCATGACGTCGTCGGCCCGGCGATCGGGCTCGATTTTGAGACGGGCGTTGCGATGTCCGGCGCGCGTTTCACGCTGGTCCGCGGCCCCGCCGCACGGCTGCAGCGCGCCCTCGGCCAGTTCATGCTCGACCGGCTGACGCGCGATCACGGTTTCGAGGAAGTCGCGCCGCCGCTGCTGGTACGCGACGAGGCGGTGTTCGGCACCGGCCAGCTGCCCAAGTTCGCCGAGGACCTGTTCCGCACGACCGACGGCCGCTGGCTAATCCCGACCGCAGAGGTCAGCCTGACCAACATCGTGCGCGAACGGATCCTGACCGACGGCGAACTGCCGCTCCGCTTCGCCGCGCTGACGCCGTGTTTCCGCTCGGAGGCCGGGTCGGCCGGTCGCGACACCCGCGGCTATATTCGCCAGCACCAGTTCGACAAGGTCGAGATGGTCGCGATCGTCACCCCGGACCAGTCCGAGGCCGAGCACGAGCGGATGACGCAGTGCGCCGAGGGCGTGCTCGACGCGTTGCAGCTTCCGTTCAGGCGGATGCTTCTATGCGGTGGCGATATGGGCTTCACCGCGGCGCGCACCTATGATCTGGAAGTCTGGCTCCCCGGCCAGGCGCAGTATCGCGAGATATCCAGCATTTCGACCTGCACTGATTTCCAGGCGCGTCGCATGAACGCGCGCTATCGCCCCGAGGGCGAGAAGGCGACGCGGTTCGTCCACACGCTCAACGGCTCCAGCCTCGCGGTCGGCCGCACGCTCGTCGCGGTGATCGAGAATTATCAGCAGGCGGATGGCGCAGTCGCGGTACCGACCGCGCTCCAGCCCTATCTGGGCGGCCTCACCCTGCTCGAGCCCGCTGCCTGATGCGGATCCTGCTGACCAATGACGACGGCTATCACGCGCGCGGGCTGAAGGTGCTCGAGGCGATCGCCGCGACGCTGTCCGACGATGTCTGGGTGGTGGCGCCGGCGGAGGAACAGTCGGGCGCGGGCCATTCGCTGACGCTGTCGCGACCGCTGCGCGTGCGCAAGTTTGCCGAGAAGCGCTATGCCGTCGCCGGCACGCCGACCGATGCGGTGATGATGGCGCTGGCCCGGATCATGAACGACAGCCCCCCCGACCTGATCCTGTCGGGGGTCAATCGTGGCGCCAACCTCGCCGAGGACGTGACCTATTCGGGCACCGTCTCCGCTGCGATGGAGGGTGCGCTGGCCGGGGTCCGGTCGATCGCGCTGAGCCAGGTCTACAGCCGGGAAGGCATGGGCGATTCGGTCCCGTTCGAGGTCGCGGCCGCCTGGGGCGAACGTGTCCTGCGCCCGCTGCTCGATGCGCCGCTCGCCCCCCGGACGCTCGTCAACGTCAACTTCCCCGTCGGTGCGGCCGATGCGGTGCGCGGCATTCGCGTCGTCGGCCAGGGCCTGCGCGACTATGGCCGGTTGCAGATCGTCACCAACACCGACCCGCGCGGCTATGAGTATCACTGGTTCGC
>NZ_JPJC01000281.1:26843-41312 GCF_000733135.1 Sphingomonas sp. FUKUSWIS1 | reverse complement strand
CCGCTCGACAGCGACAGCGCGAGACGCGTGCCATCGGCGCGGCACAGTTCGTGCGCGGTCGCGGTCTCGCCGGACAGGTCGGGCAGGCCGGGAAGCAGGTCCGCGAGCCGCAGGCGTCCGGTATCGGGGTCGGTGATCCCCAGGATGCCGCGCGCGCTCCGGTTGATCGCGAGCACGTCGCCCGCCGCGTCGACGATGAGCATCGCCGCGGGGGTGGTGTTGAAGATCGAGTGGAGACAGAGTTCGCGCTGGTGCGACCGGCCCTGCGCGAGGCCAGCGCGCTGGCGCAGCAGCGTCATGCGACCGCCGAACAGCGCAAGGACGATCGCAAAACCGGTCACGACCAGCGTGTTCAGCGGCGTCACGAGCGGATGGTGCGCGCTGAACACCAGTGCGGTGGGAATCGTCGTCGCGGCGCCTACGCATGCGGTCAGCGCACCCCCGAGGACGGCGCCGATCGCGATCGCCGCCAGCGCGAAGGTGAAGGGCAGGTCGATCCCGAACAGGTGGCGGCCGAGCGCCGTGGCAACCAGCGCGGCGCTGCCGAAACCGACGCCCTGCAGCAGGTTCCAGCGCCAGTCGGACGCGGTCTCCTGCTGGTCGACGATGGCCCATAGCCGCTGCACGATCGCTCCAAATTCGAATCCGCCGGAAAGAACCAAAATGCTACGCTTTCCGCACAGGGGTTTCCAGACACCTGCCGGGGTCTTCGCGCAGTGCAACCGTCTCAAATTGAAGCAAAGCCGGTGTGACGGTCATGGTGTGCCAAGCCTGAACAGACTGTCTGGGGTCCGTATCCGTACGGACTTGCCTAAGACCCGGCGTGGTCGCAGCCTCAGCCAATGGTCTAGGCAGCTTTGGTAAGATTATCGCGTAATATTACAAAAACATCCAATGGAGGGGCGTCATGAATGAGCAGATCATTCGCAATGATGAATTGGATAGATCCAACGCTATTGTCGCAAGCAATGCCGAAATATTCCGCTACGCCATATCGAGCATTCTCAGCCAGCAGCATCTAGCCGATACGGTTCTGACGACATCGAACTGGAGCAGCGTCCAGGCGCATCTCCTGAGGGCGCACTGCACCAAGCTCGCCGTCATCAATACCGATGTTCTGAACGGCCAGGGTCACGGGATGATGCGCCGGCTGCGCCTGTCCTACCCGCACCTTCGGATCATCGTCGTCGGGCAGACGCGCGAGCGGATGAAGATCCTGTCGCTGATCAGCGCGGGCGCGCACGCCTATATCCTCGAATCCATGCCGATGGACGAGATCGCCAAGGCGGTGCGGATGGTCGCCGCGGGCCATATCTATCTGCCCGACATGGTCGGTGACCTGTCGGCGCCCGAACCGGACTCGGTGCGGGCCGAGGGCGCGCTCACCCGGCGGCAGCAACAGGTGCTGCAACTGCTCGTCGGGGGCGCGTCGAACAAGGAGATCGCGCATGCGCTGAACCTCGCCGAGGGGACGATCAAGGTGCATCTGTCGGGGCTGTTCAAGGCGCTCGGGGTGCACAACCGGACCGGTGCGGTCGCGTCGGTGCATGCGCAGGCCTATTGACCCGGCCTGCAGCCATGCCGCGCGGCGACCCGCCCGGGCCCTGCATCGTCCATGGTCTTAGACCGAGCGGCCTACTTGATCCTGCAGCAGCGTCTGGCACCTAAATACCGGGAAATCGGGCAGATATTGCGCTGCGCGAACGTCATGGGGATAGTCGATGGAGCGCCGGGACTTTCTGAAGATTGGGGCCGGCGCGACGACGGTGGCGCTCGCGGCGACGGCGCAGCAGATGATCACGCCGACCGACACGCCGCTCAGCAGCCCGGCGCCGACGCCGATGTCGCTATCGGGCTCGTCCGATCTTGCGCAGTCGCTCCGGCTGGTCATCGAGCCGGTCGAGAAGGAGATGATCGACGGCAAGATCGTCTACATGGTGTTCTATTTCCACGAAAACGGCCAGCCGCAGCCGGTGCTGCGGTACCGCGAGGGCGAACCCGTCTCGATCAGCGTCACGAACAACGACCTCGTCCCGCACGGCTTTGCGATCACGGGCATGCCGCAGGCGACCGTGCCCGAAATCCCCCCCGGACAGACGCGGCAGGTGCCGGATTTCGTCGCGCCGGTCGGCGGCTCCTATCTCTATCATGATCCGTATGAGCCGCCGCTCAACCGCATCCTCGGGCTGCACGGCGCCTTCATCGTCGACCCTGCGCTGGGCACGACGGTCGCGGGCTCGGCGACGCCGTTCAGCCGCGCGATGCACACGCCGCAGATCGCCGCGGTGTTCGATGCGTTCGGGCGGCATCCGCGCTTTCCCGGCGAGCGGTGGAAGGCGGGGGATCCGGCGCGCGACAAGCTGTGGCTGTTCTCGCAGACCGATTCGGCGATCAACGCGCGCGTGGCGTCGGGCTACCGGATATCGGGCCAGGCGCTGATCGATGCGTTCCTGCCCGATTATTTCCACATCAACGGCCTGAGCGGGTTCGATACCGCGGTCCACGACACCACAGCCAGCGTCGACAGGGCGGCCGCGCAGGCGATCGAGCCGGTCGGGAAACAGGGTCAGCCGACGCTGTTGCGGGTGATGAATGCAGGGCTGTGCACCCATTCGGCGCACATCCACGGCAATCACCTGTTCGAATGTACCGAGGCGGACGCGAGCGGCGTCCCCTATTGCGAGACCAACGTCTACGAACGCGACGTGTGGATCATGCGGCCGATGGACCGCAAGGACATGATCCTGCCGTTCGAGCGGCCGCCCGACGTGCCGGTCTGGCCGCCGAGGGAGGAGCCGTTCCCGCTGAAATACGTGATGCACTGCCACACCGAGATGTCGCAGACCGCGGGCGGGGGCAATTATCCGCAGGGACTGGTCACGCACTGGACGATGACCAGCCCGATCTACGCCTTCTGATCCGGTCGAGACGATGGGGAATGACCATGGGCGATGAAAGTATCAGTCCGTCGGGGATCGACTGGACCAAGACCGCGGCACAGGGCGTCACCAATTTCCAGACGTTCGGCTGCAACGTCTTCAAGGCGAGCCTGCCGACGCCCGACCGGCTGACGCCCGACATCAGCTTCGTCCGGCAGGTGACGACCAGCGGCAATCTGGTCGCGCCCGACGGGGTACGGCTGCGCTACTGGGCGTTCGAGGATCCGGCGAGCGGCATCAAATCACCCTATCCCTCGCCGCTGATGCGCGTGCGGGAGGGACAGATCGTGCATGTCACTTTGCTCACCGCCAAGCATGCGCACACGATCCATCATCACGGGATCGAGCCGACGACGATGCATGACGGCGTCGGCCATGTGTCGTTCGAGGTGGCGAACCAGTTCACCTATCAGTGGAAAGCGTCGAGCCCCGGCACCTTCTTCTATCACTGCCACCGCAACACCCCGCTGCATTTCGAGATGGGGATGTTCGGCGGGCTGATCGTCGACCCGCCGGAGGGGCCCGGCTATCTCTATTCGACGCCGATGCAGAATGCGCCGTACCAGCGCTACCAGGTCGAGCGGCTCTGGGTGTGCGACGACATGGATGCGCGCTGGCACAATGTGCTGAGCAACAACCATGATGCGGGCATGTGCGGGGAGAATGTCGGGTTGAACCGGTTCGAGCCCAAATATTTCCTGATCAACGGTGTGTTCCCGACCAAGACGATGACCGATCAGCGGGTCGCGGCCAAGGCGCGGGTCGGCGAGACCATTCTCATCCGGCTGCTTAACGCGAGCTACTCGATCCTTCGGGTGACGTTCCAGGTGCCGGTGACCTGCGTGTCGTGCGACGGGCACCGGCTGGGCAAGGAAAACTGGAATGCGCCGATCGTCTTTCCCGCGGGCAGCCCGATCGAGCTGACCAGCGCCGCTCGTCTCGATTTCCTGATCACCGCGACTCAGCGCGGCGCGATCAACGCAACGATCGAATATCTCCACTGGATCACCCGCCGCGTCCAGGACAATGGCCGCGGCGTGGCCAAGACGCAGATTGTCGTATCATGACCACACCCCCGACCCGATCCGCCCCCCCGTCCGCCCCCCCGTCCGCACGTCCCGGCCATGCGACGCATGCGGCAATGCCCACGCAGCTGGGCGGGGCGTTCGACTTTTCCGATGTCGCAGGCCGCCCGATCGGGCCTTCGGACTTTCGCGATCGCTGGACGCTGCTGTTCTTCGGGTACAGCCGCTGCCGCGCGAGCTGCCCGATGGCCATTCCGCGGATGGTGCAGACGGCGGAACGGCTGCGCCAGTCGGGGATCGCGGCGCGTGCGCTGTTCGTCGACATCGACGTGCCGCCGCTCGGCGTGGTGCGATTCCGCCGGCCGGGCGCGGCGGCGGCGATGGCGCTGCAGGCGGCCCCGCATCACGGCCACGGCGAGCTCGATCGCATCGCTGCGATGCGCGCGCTGGCGAAGAAGTTCGACGGGCGGCTGGTGGTCGCGACGGGCACGCGCGCACAGCTGTCCGCCGCGACCCAGGCATTCAACGTCGCGCGCGAGCACATCCCGCCAAGGCCCGGCGAGATGGGGCACAGCATCAACCACTCCTCGCTCATCTATGTCCTCGCGCCCGACACGCGTGTCGCGGGCTATGCGATGCACGACCAGCCCTCGGTCGCGCTCGAGGACATGATCCGTCATCTGGCACGCCGCCGGGGCTGACCCGGCGGCTTTTGTGTCCAGTATCGTCTCGACCGGCTGACTCGCTCGCCGGATCGGGACCCCGCCGCCGGAACGAGCCCCCCCTCACTGGCGGCGGGGTAGCGTCGCGCATGGCCCCGCTCGACCTCGCACAGACCGGGATTCGAAGCGTGTTCGGGTCCATCGCCAGGCGAAGCGGCCGCGAACCCGGCCGTTCGGCCTAGGACAGGGCCTAGGCTGCCAGGGGCCGGCGTAGGTCCTTCATGGGCCTTATCCCGCCGAACGAAGAATGGAAGGTTGGCGTCACGACGTGTGCCGGTCTTCGATCACGACCCGATCACGATCGCTCGAGACGTTTCGCGTTTCGTCATTCAGAGGGGAAATTGCATCATGTCTGGTGACTTTACCGTCGATCTGGGAGACCTGAACTTCATCCTGGCGCAGATCAGGATCAGCGAGCGCAATGCCGCTGGCGAGTCGCTCGCGGATATCCTGGGCCCCCAGGCGCAATTAATCCCCTATGGTCTGCGGACCGTCGATGGCAGCTACAACAACCTGCTGCCGGGCAATGCGGTGCTGGGCGCGGCGGACCAGCTGCTGCCGCGGCTGACGACGCCGGTGTTCCGCAACCTGAACGACGGCGCGACGTTCGGCACCGGGCCCGGCGGGCCGGTCCTGACCAACACCGATTATGGCACGCCGGGCAGCGTGGTCGATGCCGATCCGCGGCTGATCAGCAACCTGATCGCCGACATGACCAACACCAATCCCGCGGCGATCGCCGCCTGGTACGTCAACGCGCATGCGCAGGCGGCCTATGCCGATGCGCATGGCGGCGACGCGCCACCCGACGGCTATATCCCGACCAACGAGGAACTGGCATCGATCCCGAACCTGTCGCCGGACATCGGCCTGTCGCCGTCGTTCAACGCCTGGATGACGTTCTTCGGCCAATTCTTCGATCATGGGCTCGACCTGATCACCAAGGGCGGCAACGGCACGGTGCTGATCCCGCTCCAGCCCGACGATCCGCTCTATGTCCCCGGCGGCCCCAATTTCATGCCGCTGACCCGGTCGACGCAATATGACGCCAACGGCAACCCGGTCGTCGGTGGGACCGAAACGGTCAACACGACGACGCCGTTCATCGACCAGAACCAGACCTATACCTCGCATGCGTCGCATCAGGTGTTCCTGCGCGAGTATAAATTCTCGGTCGATTCGGACGGCGACGGGGTCAAGGATTCGCATGCGGTCTCGACCGGGCGGCTGCTCGACGGCGCGATCGGCGGGATGGCGAACTGGGCCGAGACCAAGGCGCAGGCGCTGACGATGCTCGGCATCCGGCTCGACGATTACGACGTGCACAATGTGCCGCTGCTGCTGACCGACGCGTATGGCCGGTTCATCCCCGGCGCGAACGGCTATGCCCAGATCATGCTGAAGGACGGCACGCTGCTCGAGGGGACGGCCGAGGGCGTCGCGGTGCCGGCGAACGCGTACTTCACCGGCCACGCGTTCCTCAACGACATCGCGCATCATGCCGAACCGGTGCTGGTCGACCTCGATCACAATCCGGCGACGCCCGCGGTGCGGCAGACCGCCGATACGGACATGCTCGACTTCAATGGCGACGGCGTGTCCGACGAGGCCGACCTGGTCGCGGGCGAGGGGCGGATCGTCGATGTGGATGGCGACCACGCGATCACGCTCGACGACCTGCGCGACGTCAATCTGGACGGCGTGATCAACGCGCGCGACCTGATCGCCGACGACAACAACCCGCTGACCTATGACGACGAGATGCTCGACGCGCATTTCGTCACGGGCGACGGCCGCGGCAACGAGAATATCGGGCTGACCGCGGTCCACACGGTCTTCCATTCCGAGCACAACCGCGTGGTCGAGGCGGACAAGCTGACGATCATCGCATCGGGTGACCTTGCCATCGTCAACGAATGGCTGCGGCCCGCCGCCGACGGTACGCGCACCGCGATCACGCAGGCGGAGCTCGATGCGATCGAGGCGCTGACCGGGACGGCGAAGACGCAGGCGATCGCCGCGCTCGACTGGGATGGCGAGAGGCTGTTCCAGGCGGGGCGGTTCAGCACCGAGATGCAGTATCAGCATCTGGTGTTCGAGGAATTCGCGCGCCGGATCCAGCCCAATATCGATCCGTTCATCTTCAGCAATACCGCCGACATCGACCCTGCGATCACCGCGGAGTTCGCGCACGCCGTGTACCGGTTCGGCCATTCGATGCTGACCGACACGATCGAGATCACCGATCCGACGCTGTCGACGCAATCGCTGAGCCTGGTCGAGGCGTTCCTGAACCCGCAGGCCTTTGGCGAAGCGGGTCTGGATCCCGTCACCGGCGAGGAGGATGCGGCGATCGCCGCGGGCGCCATCATTCGCGGGATGACGCGCGTCGAGGGCAGCGAGATCGACGAGTTCGTGCCGGATTCCCTGCGCAATTTCCTCGTCGGGCTGCCGCTCGACCTCGCCGCGCTCAACATCGCGCGCGGCCGCGATGCCGGCGTCGCGGCGTTCAACGTGGTGCGTGCGGAGCTCTATGCCTCGACCAACGAGTCGCAGCTCAAGCCCTATACGAGCTGGTTCGACTTCGCGCAGAACATCAAGAACCCGCTGTCGATCGTCAATTTCATCGCCGCTTATGGCACGCATCCGCTGATCACCGGCGAGACGACGCTGGAGGGCAAGCGCGCCGCCGCGACCCTGCTGGTGATGGGCGGCGCGGATATCGTCGTCCATGCGAATGCCGCGATGGGCGTCGAGGAGCATGCGCTCCAGGCCCCGGCCGATCGGCTCAACTTCCTGCAGAGCAAGGGCAACTGGGCGCCCAACATCGTCGACGGGGTCAATAGCCACGAAACCGGGCTGAACCTGGTCGATCTGTGGATCGGCGGTCTGGCCGAGGAGAAGATGGAATTCGGCGGGATGCTGGGTTCGACGTTCAACTATGTGTTCGAGCACCAGCTCGAAAGCCTGCAGAACGGCGACCGCTTCTATTATCTCAGCCGCACCCAGGGCATGAACATGCTCAACGAGCTGGAGAAGAGCAGCTTCGCCGATCTCGTCATGCGCAATTCCGACCTGGGCGACGTGCATTCGACGCATATCGACGGCCAGATCTTCAACACCGCGGACTATATCCTCGAACTCGATCCGCTGACGCCGCAGGTCACCAATATCGGCGAGGACGGCACGTATCTGGCGGGCGGCACGTTCGATCCGGTCTGGGAGGACAGTTTCCAGCAGGCGTTCGATCCCAAGGTGGATCGGATCGCCCCGGGCGAGGACGTCGACGGCGACGGCCATGACGATGGCGGGATGCTCAAATATAGCGGCGGCGAGCATGTCGTGCTCGGCGGGACCGAGGGCAATGACCGGCTCTATGGCGACAAGGGCATCGATACGCTGTGGGGCGATGGCGGCGATGATTACCTGAACGCGGGCACGGAATCCGATCAGGTCTATGCCGGTGACGGCGACGACATCATCGAGGATCCGTTCGGCGACGATTTCCTGCGCGGTGGCGAGGGCAATGACGTCGTCAGCGGCGGCTCCGGGCTCGACATCATGTTCGGTGGCGGCGGCCAGGACTTCATGGTCGGCGGCACCGACGCGAAGGAGATGTTCGCCGGCCGCGGCAACGACTTCCTGCTCGGCGGCAGCGGCAGCGACGGCCTGATGGGCAATGAAGGCGACGACTGGATCGAGGGCGGCGACGGCTTCGACAGCGTGACGGGCGAGAATTCGAACCTGTTCTTCAACAGCCCGATCATCGGCAACGACATCCTGAACGGCGGCGGCAACGACACCGATTATGACGGGGAGAGCGGCGACGACATCATGATCCAGGGGGCGGGGATCCAGCGCAACAACGGCATGGCCGGGTTCGACTGGGTCATCCACCAGGGTGATACGACCGCCGCCAATTCCGATCTCGGGCTGAGTGCCGCGGTCAACCAGCAGGCGTTCACGCTGCGCGACCGCAACGACCTGGTCGAGGCGCTGTCGGGCTGGAAATATGCCGACACGCTGACCGGCCGGCAGATCCCGCTCGGGCTCGTCAGCACGGGCGCCAATTTCCCGGACCTGCTCGGCGACGACAATCCCCGGATCCTCGGCAACAACCTGTACGAGGACGGCGTGCGGCTGATCACCGGGCTGCGCGAGCTGCTGAGCTTCAAGACCTGGGATGCGAACGATGTCGATGCGCTGGTGATGGACGGCAGCACGACCGACGACCTGCTGATCGGCGGCGGCGGTGCGGACGTCATCAAGGGGCGCGCGGGCAACGACATCATCGACGGCGACGCCTTTATGCACGTCTTCATCAGCGTGCGCGAAAACAAGGACGGCTCGGGCCCCGAGCTGTTCCGCGCGGATTCGCTGACGGAGATCCAGGCGCGACTGCTGAACGGGACGATCAACCCCGGCCAGCTCGTGGCATCGCGCGAGATCGTCTACCGCGAGACCGTCAACGGCTATGCCACGGGTGCAGCGACGATCGGGTCGGGGATGGATACCGCGGTCTATATCGGCAACCGCTCCAACTTCACGATCACGCTGCGGCCCGACGGGCGGGTCAGCGTCGTCGACAATATCGGCGACGAGGGCAGCGACATGCTGCGCAATGTCGAGCGGATCCAGTTCGCCGACAGCATCGCCGAGATCAACCGGCAGCATGTCGGCAGCTTCGGGATCGATAACGTCGAGCCGGAAATCGATCAGGTGCTGACGGTCACGACGGGCAGCTTCATCGATTATGACGGCACGACGAGCTTTGCGCGGCAGTGGCAGCGTGAAGTCGAGGGGACGTGGGTCGATATCGCGGGGGCGACCGGCGATACCTATCAGGTCACCGTCGAGGATATCGGCCAGCCGCTGCGCGTCGCGACCAACTATACCGACAATCGCGGGTTCAGCACGCAGGGGACGAACCAGCCGGAATCGGTGGTCTATTCCGACGCGACGATGGCGGTCGCGATCCCCGATTACGCGATCCTCGGCGACGAGGAGGCCAATGCGCTCACCGGCACGGAGGACGCCGACCTCGTCTTTGCGCGCGGCGGCGATGACACGCTGGTAGGGCTCGACGGGGACGACCGTCTGTTCGGCGAAGACGGGAACGACAGCCTCGATGGCGGCAGCGGGGCCGACCGGATGGCGGGGGGGCTGGGCGACGACACCTATGTCGTCGATGACGGCGGCGACACGGTCGTCGAGGGCAGCCTGGGCGGCACCGACACGGTGACCAGCAGCATCAGCTACACGCTGGGCGCGAACGTCGAGAACCTGGTGCTCGGCGGCTCTGCGGGGATCAGCGGTACCGGCAATGGCGGCGACAACGTGCTGACCGGCAACGGTGCCGCCAACACGCTGACGGGGCTCGCCGGTGCCGATTTCCTCGATGGGGGAGCGGGCGCCGACACCATGGCGGGCGGGCTGGGGGACGACACCTATGTCGTCGACAGCACGGGCGATGTCGTCAGCGAAAGCGGGGGCGACGGGACCGACACCGTCATCAGCAGCATCGCCTACACGCTCGCGACGGGGCTGGAAAACGTCACGTTGACTGGAAACGCGGCGCTGAACGCCACCGGAAACGCGGTCGCGAACGTCGTCACCGGCAATGACGGGGACAATAGTCTGGCGGGGCTTGCGGGGGACGACCGGCTGACCGGCGGCGGCGGCAACGACCGGCTGGACGGCGGCACCGGTGCGGACACGATGGCGGGCGGGCTTGGCAACGACACCTATACGGTCGACAATGTCGGTGACGCCGTCGACGAGACCGGCGGGGACGGGGTCGATCTGGTCAACAGCAGCGTGAGCTTCGCCCTGGCGGCCGGGGTGGATAATCTCACGCTGACAGGCACTGCGGCGATCAACGCGACGGGCAATGCCGATGCGAACGTCTTGACAGGCAATGCCGGGGTGAACCGGCTGACCGGTCTCGACGGCGCGGACACGCTCCGCGGACTGGCCGGCAACGACCAGCTGTTCGGCGGCGGCGGGGCGGACGATCTCGACGGCGGCATCGGTGCCGACCTCCTGTCCGGCGGCACGGGCGACGACATCTATACCGTCGACAGTGTCGGCGACGTCGTCGACGAAATCGACGGCGACGGCGTCGACCTGGTCAAGAGCAGCGTGACCTTCACGCTCGCCGCCGGTGTCGAGAATCTGACGCTGACGGGGAGCGGTTCGCCCAGCGCGACGGGCAACGCCGCCGCCAACATCCTGACGGGCAATGGTGCGGCGAACACGCTGACGGGTCTCGACGGCGACGACACGCTGATCGGGCTGTCGGGCAACGACCGGCTGAACGGCGGTGCGGGCGCGGACATCCTGAACGGCGGCACCGGCTCGGACATCATGACCGGCGGCGACGGCGACGATCTCTATAGCGTCGACACGACCGGCGACATCGTCGACGAGACCGCCAGCGACGGTATCGACACCGTCACCAGCAGCCTCACCTACACGCTCGGCACCGGCGTCGAACGCCTCACCCTGACCGGGACGGGGGGAATCGCGGGGCGGGGCAATGCCGCTGACAACGTCATCACCGGCAATGACGGCGCCAACGCGCTGTCGGGTTTTGCCGGCAACGACCAGCTGTTCGGCGGCGCGGGCACGGATACGCTCGACGGCGGCACGGGCCAGGACGTGATGTCCGGCGGGCGTGGCAACGACAGCTATGTCGTCGACGATATCGGCGACGTGGTCGACGAGACCGGCGGCGACGGCCTCGATACGGTCACCAGCAGCGTGTCCTTCACGCTGGGGGCGGGGGTCGAGCGTCTGACGCTGAGCGGGGTGGCGGCGATCGATGCGACGGGCAGCGCGGATGCCAACATCCTGACGGGCAATGCCGGCGTCAACATCCTGTCGGGGATGGAGGGGGCCGATACGCTGCGCGGGATGGCCGGCAACGATCAGCTGTTCGGCGGTGGCGGCGCCGACACGCTCGACGGCGGCACCGGCGCGGACGTGATGGCGGGTGGCCTGGGCGACGATATCTACATCGTCGACACTCTGGGCGACAGCGTCGACGAGACCGACGGGGACGGCGTCGATCTCGTCACCAGCAGCATCACCTTCACGCTGGCCGACGGGCTCGAGAACCTGACGCTGACGGGCACTTCCGGGGTGCACGGCAACGGCAATGCCGGCGCGAACGCACTGACGGGCAATAGCGCGGGCAATATCCTGTCCGGGTTCGACGGCGACGACCTGTTGCAGGGGCTGGGGGGCAACGACCAGCTGCTGGGCGGCGCGGGGCAGGACCGGCTCGTCGGCGGCACCGGCAGCGACCGGCTGACCGGGGGCACGGGCGACGACGTGTTCGTGTTCGTGACCGGGCAGGGCAATGACACGGTGGTCGATTTCGACTTCGATGCGGCCGGGGGACAGGACCTGCTCGATGTTTCGGGTTGCGGCATCACCGCCGCCAATTTCGGGGCACAGGTGCTGATTTCGCAGGTCGGCGTCAACACGGTGATCACGATCGGCACGCAGACGATCACGCTCACCGGGGTGAACGCGACGACGATCGACCACAGCGATTTCGGGTTCTGATCGATGATGCAGATGTTCGGGGACCGGCTGGCGCAGCCGGTACGGGATGCGGTGACGCGCTGTCGGTCGCATCTCCTTGCCGCCTTGCTGTTCAGCGCGCTGGTCAACATCCTGTACCTCGCGCCGACGCTGTACATGATGCAGGTCTATGACCGGGTGGTGCCGACCGGGGGCGTCGTCACTCTGGTGATCCTGACGCTGGTGCTGGGGGCGGCGATCGCCACGATCGGGGTGCTGGAGGCCCTGCGGTCGCGGCTGATGGTCAAGGTGTCGCTGCGGCTCGACCAGCGCGTGTCGCGGGCGATCCTGGCGCGGCTGATCGAGCGCGGTCACACCCGGCAGCGGGACCCGACGACCGCACAGGCGATGCGCGAGTTCGACACGCTGCGGCAGGTGATCACCGCGCCGACGCTGGTCGGGATCTTCGATGCGCCCTGGACGCCGATCTATGTTCTGGCTGCGGTGCTGATCCATCCGCTGCTGGGGCTGTTCATCATCGCCGCAGGCGCGTGCCTCGCGGTGCTGACATGGATGTCCGAGCGGGGGACGCGCGGGCTGATGACCGTCGCGCACACCGCCAATGCCCGGTCGGCGATCGTCCAGGAGGATATCGCCCAGCAGGCCGAGCTCGTCCGCGCGCTGGGCATGGGCCGGGCGATGGTCGACCGGCAGATCGCCGAACGCAGCGACGGGCAGGCGGCGCTGGCCGCGGCGCAGATGGCGACCGCGCGCTATGCCGCGATCGCCAAGTTCATGCGGTTGTTCCTACAGTCGCTGGCGCTCGGGCTCGCCGCGATCCTCGCGGTCCAGCGGCAGATCTCGGTCGGATCGATCATCGCCGCCTCGGTGCTGCTCAGCCGTGCGCTCCAGCCGGTCGAGCTGCTGATCGGTGGCTGGTCGAACCTGCAGAGCGCGAACGAGGCGCTGAAATCGCTGAAGCAGCTGTTCGACACGGACGCGGCGGCGGCGCCCGCGACCGTCCTGCCGGCGCCGCTCGGCCGGATCACCGCGCGCAAGATCACCACGCGCAGCGCCGATGGCGCGGCGATGCTGCTGAAGGGCGTGAGCTTCGACCTGCAGGCGGGGCAGATGCTGGGCATCGTCGGGGCATCGGGGGCGGGCAAGACGACGCTGATCCGCATCCTCGCCGGGGGTATCGCGCCCGAATCCGGACAGGTGCTGCTCGATGGCGCGGATACAATCCTCTGGGATGCGCAGCGGCTAGCGCGGTACCGCGGCTATGTGCCGCAGGAACCCGGCTTTCTGACGGGCACGGTGGCGCAGAACATCGCCCGGTTCGCCGATCCGAACGCGGTGGACCCGGTCTCGTTCGACCGGCGGGTGATCGACGCGGCCAAGGTCGCGGGGTGCCACGCGCTGATCCTGTCGCTGCCCGGCGGCTATGACTGTCCGATCGGGCGCGGCGGCCTGGCGCTGTCGGCGGGCCAGCGGCAGCGGATCGCGCTGGCGCGGGCGATGTTCGACGATCCACCGATCCTTCTGCTCGACGAACCCAATGCCGCGCTGGACGCGGAGGGCGAGGCGGCGCTGATGCGCGCGCTGGAGACCAGTCGCCAGCGCGGCGCGACGATCGTGATCGCGGCGCACCGCACCAGCGTGCTGGCCGCCGCGGATCGGCTGCTCGTCCTCAACGCCGGATCGGTCGACTGCGAAGGTCCGGCCGAGGAGGTTCTGGCCGAGCTGGCGCGCCGCGCCGGCGGGAGCCGCGGCAATGTCGTCGGACTGAAGGGGGCTGTGTCATGAGCATGATCGACGATTCGGCGCGGGTGGAGATCCGGCGCGGCCTGCGCGTCGCGGCGCTGTTCTTCATCGGGCTGCTGGGGGGCGCGTCGATGATGCCGCTCGACGCCGGCGTCTATGCCCGCGGCGCGGTGATCGTGTCGGGCAAGCGGCAGGCGGTGCAGAATCGCGACGGGGGCATCGTCACGGCATTGCGCGCCGTCGAAGGCCAGAAGGTCGCGCGCGGGCAAGTGCTGCTCGAGATCGCGTCGGCGGATCTGCACGCGCTCGAACGCGGGATGACCGCCGAGCTGATGATGCTGTTCGCGCAGCGCGAACGCCTGCTCGCCGAACGCGACCGGCGCGCGGTGATGGCCGAGCCGGTCGAATTCCGCGCGCTGCCGGCGGCGGACCGGGTGCTGGCGGAGGATGCGCTGCGCGGGCAGCGGTTGCTGCTGGCGGCGCGCCTGC
>NZ_JPJC01000281.1:7103-26708 GCF_000733135.1 Sphingomonas sp. FUKUSWIS1 | reverse complement strand
GCAAATGCTGCTGCAAATTCCGCAGCGTCGCTGTCGGTCGCCAAGTCGGTGCGCGCTGCATCGCCGACGAGCTGACGGGGATGCGGGTCATCGCCGCCAAGGGCTTTGCCTCGATCAACCGGATCCGCGCGCTCGAGCGCACCCAGGCCGCGCTCGACGGCGAGCATGGCGCGCTTGGTGCGCAGATCCTCCAGACGCGCGATGCGATCGGCGAAGCCGAACTGTCGGCCGCGGGCGTCGATCGTCGCCAGATCGAGGAGGTGGAGGGCAGCCTGCGCGATCTGCTGGTCCGGATGAACGAGCTGCAACCCAAGTTGCTCGCGGCGCGCGAACAGCTCGCCCGCTCGATGGTGCGCGCGCCGGTGGCCGGCACGATCGTCGGCCCGACGATCTACACCATCGGCGGGGTGGTCTCGCCGGGGCAGACGCTGATGGAAATCGTGCCCGATCGCAGGGCGCTGGTGATCGAGGTGCAGGTCTCGCCCGACGATGCCGACGACATGCGCCCCGGCCTGACGACGCAGGTCCGCTTCACCGGATTCCACGACCGCGCGATGCCCGCGCTCGACGCCCGGATCGACACGGTGTCGGCGGACAGCTTCACCGAGGAGCGGACCGGCAATCGCTTCTTCCGGGCGGAGGCGTCGTTGCTGCCGGAAAGCTATCGGACGCTCGTCGCGCTCAAGGGGCCCGGCGCACTGACGCCGGGCATGCCCGCTGAAATCCTCGTCCCCCTCCGGAAACGGTCCGCGCTCGACTACCTGATCGGCCCGTTGAAGGAGAGCCTGTGGCGCGGCGGTCGTGAAGCCTGAGTGAGTGCGGGGTCAGGCGGCCAGCCCGTTCGCCTCGACATGCGCCGCGATGTCGCCGGCGGTGGTCCACCAGATGCGCGGATCGTTCGCCGCGCGGAGTTCGGTCAGTACGCGGGCCAGTGCAGGGACGCGGTGTGCCTGTCCCATGATATAGGGATGGAGCGCGATGCCGAGGACGAGCGGACGCCGGTCGCATTCGGACAGCAGCTGTTCGACGCCGTCGCGGATCATGGCCGCGAACGTCACCGCCTCCTGCTTGCGCGCGATGATCGCGGGCAGGTCGTTGATTTCCTGCGAATAGGGGATGGAGAGCAGTCCGCCATGAGAGGTCGCGAGCCGGGTCGGCTGGTCGTCATGCGCCCAGTCGAGGACATAGCGATAGCCGTTTTCGGCGAGCAGGTCCGGCGTGGCGTCGCTCTCCGATATCCACGGTCCCAGCCAGCCGGTGGGACGTACGCCGAGTGTCGCCAGCCGCTCGGTCACGTCGGCGATCATCTGGTTCTCGCGCGGGTGCGCAAGGGATCCTTGCGCCGTTGCATTGGTGCCGCCATGCGCCGCGATCTCGTCGCCGCGGTCGCGGCACGCCTCGGCGAGCCCCGGGCAGCGATCAAGGACGTCGGCGTTGAGCAACGCGGTGGTGTGCAGGCCCAGCCGATCGAACAAGTCGAACAATCGCCACGCCCCGACCCGGTTGCCATAATCGCGCCAGGCATAGTTCATCACGTCCGGGTCGGTCTGCGCGGGGGCCAGTTCCGGACCCAGCCCGCCGCCGAAATCGAACACCTCGTAATTCACCCCGAAATAGATGGCGAGGCGGCGGCCGTCGGGCCAGTCATAGTCCGGGCGGTCGACGATCGGGCGATAGGCGTAGCGGCCATGTTGCGACGTGCTCATCACGCTGGAACGCGCGGGTCGCGGGATAGAAACGCCATGATGCAGATACTTATGGAATCCATGATCGCGGCCGGAGCGAGCGAGCCGTCGGGTCCGACCCGCTCAGCCGTCCACAGGGGCGAAACCCTCGATGGTGGCACGGTACAGATCGGCGCGCGCCTGGCTCAGGGCGGCGTCCTGGTCGTCGCCCTGGCCGACCACCAGTCCCGCGAGCGCGCGAACCGGGCCGATCCATGCGCCGCTGCCGCGCAGCCTGAGGCGGCGGGTTTCGAAGGCGGCGATGGCTTCGTCGGCGAGATCGCGGGCTGCCGTCAGGGCGACGTCGGTGACGACCACAACGAATTCATTGCCGGTCCAGCGGATGATCTCCTCGTCGGGAAATACCCGTCGCAGGTTCGCGACAAAGGCGCTCAGCACATTGTCGCCGACGGCGTGGCCAAAGCGTTCGTTGACCCCGGCGAGATCGGCGACGCTGAAGATCATGAGGACATAGCTTCGCGCCTGTTCGGCAAGCTGTGCGAAGATCGGCCGCGCGCCCTCGGACGTCAGCGCGCCGGTGGCTGCGTCGCGCATCGGATCCTGCCGCGCCGTACCGAGCGAACCGAGGTCGGACTGGAGCCGGGCGACGTCGCGGCGCAGCTCGGCCAGCTCGCGTTCGGCATCGGCCAGCCGGGTCACGAGCAGCGTCGCATCTGGCCAGTTCTCCGCCTCGCTCGCCATCGCGCTGACGTCGTGGCTGAGCGACCGCGTCAGCGTCTGCGCATCGGTGGTCAGCGCGCCCAGCTCGTTCGCGCGGGCTGTGACCGCGCTGTCGCGTTCGGCGGTCGTGTCGCGTTTGATCGCAAGATGGCGTTCGCTGAGCGTTTCGAGCGCGCGTGCGGTCAGCCTCAGGCCGCCATCCGTCTCGGCCGCCACGGCGCGCGCCAGGTCCGATCCGGGATCGGCGACCACGGCAAGCGCGAACGTATAATTTTCAGCAACCGGTGCGAGACGATGTGCCTCGAGAAAGGCGAGCGCGTCGCGCGCCGCACGAAAAGCCTCTGGCATGCTTGTCTCGAACCTTTTTATGTACTGGATTGTACAACGCGGGATCGCGCGCGTCCGTTTCATCCCGCCGCCCCCTAGCGCGAAAGAGCTTGCGATCAATCCTTGCGCGGCGATCGGTTCCGCGTTCGGGGGCGTGTCGCTGCGACGGGTGGCGGCTGATCGCGGGCGGCAGCGGCGCGGTTTTTCTTATGATGGGGGGCATGTTCCGGGATGGGACGGCCCGCCGGCGCCCGTTGTCCGCTATAGAGGGGTATGTTGCGCCAAGGGGGGAGTCCGGTCGTACCGGTTTCAGTCCATTGCCGGAATAGCTGCACCGGGCTGCTGGGCGGTGCTGCGCGCATGCTGGGGGCGCTGCGACGACGGCAAGGTGGTGGCGGTGGCATCGCGGCGGCGGGCCGCGTTGCGCAGGCGGCGCGGTGCGTGCCGACCGGGTGGCGCCCCGATGGGATGAGCCGCGCATCTCGGCTCTGGTTTCTTCAAACCGCCTATGGCAGAGCCTTGGCCCTGCTGAGCATAAGTCGAGATTGTGGCGGGCAGGGAGCTGGCACTGTGGAAAATACTAAAGTTACCGGCACGCGCGGTGCAGTGTTCGATCGTTTTGGCTCGACCTCGCATCGTCACCAACTGCGCATCGCTCTTTATATCCTGTTGGTGTTTGCTGATCTGCTCGCGGTGGTTGCTGCATTCGAGCTCGGTATATTTGCAAAATATGGCCGTTTTGCTGTTACGTCGCATATGAACGTCGTCATCGTCACGGCGCCGATATATGTGCTGACGGCGTTCAACAATGGCGCCTACTCGATCGACGTGCTGCGCAAGGCCCGGGCCGGCATCATGCGCTCGGCGACCGCGCTTTTACTAGCCTTTTCAAGCTTCTTGTTCATCTCCTACTATTTTCGGGCGGTGCAGGCGGAATCCCGGGGCGTCATCAGCATCGGAATGCTCGGCAGCTTCGTGCTTCTCGCAGTCTTTCGATTGGTCATCGATCGGTTTGTCCGCCTGACGATTGGCGGCAACGTGACCACCGATCTGGTGATCTTGGACGACGTCGAATTCGCCGTGCCTGCACATTGCAAAGTCGTTGAGACGCGGGCCGCGAACCTTCGCCCGAACATGCAGGATCCGATGATGCTCGATCGACTCGCGCGTCAATTGCGTGGTGTCGACCGCGTCGTGATCGCCTGTCGGCCCGACAAGGAGCGCGAATGGGCGATGCTCCTGAAGGGGGCGGGCATTCGCGGCGAGATTATTTCGAACGAAATCGACCAGGTCGGCGCGATCGGGCTCGACAATTTCGTCGGGCGGTCGACCCTGGTTGTCGCGGTCGGACCGCTGAGCACGCGCAACCGGATGATCAAGCGGACGTTCGATCTGGCCTTTGCGGTGCCCGCGCTGATCGTCGTGCTGCCGCTGCTGCTGATTACCGCCGCCGCGATCAAGATCGACAGCCGGGGACCGGTCTTCTTCCGGCAGGATCGCGTCGGCCGCGGCAACGCGCTGTTCAAGGTGTTCAAGTTCCGGTCGATGCGGGTCGACCAGTCCGACGCGAGCGGCAGCGTTTCGGCGTCGCGCACCGACGACCGGATCACGCGCGTCGGTCGCGTGATCCGCGCGACCAGCGTCGACGAGCTGCCCCAGCTGCTGAACGTGCTGCTCGGATCAATGAGCATCGTCGGGCCGCGACCGCATGCACTGGGGTCGCTGGCGGGGCAGCAGCTGTTCTGGGAAGTCGATGAACGCTATTGGCACCGTCACGCGCTCAAGCCGGGGATCACCGGTCTCGCGCAGGTGCGGGGTTTCCGGGGTGCGACGCATCGCCGCGACGATCTGACGCAACGCCTTCAGGCCGATCTGGAATATATCCTGGGCTGGTCCGTGTGGCGCGACTTTGGCATTCTCGTATCTACGGTACGGGTCGTTGTGCACCGCAACGCATTCTAGCGCACCGTAAAACACGTACAAAAAATGCCGCGACAGCAATTTAACATACGCTTTCTTAACCACCAGTATGGCATGGTGTCGTCATGCCCCTTCACGCACCTCTTGCTAACCTGGCTGACCCCGTATCGCCACATGCGGCGTTTCGTGGCGGCGATCCGCTTTCCGGCGCTACGACGGATTCGTTCGACGGGGCGCGATCCGTCGCAGACCCGCTCGGGGCCGAGCTTCAGGTCGTCGACCCGCGTGCCGCCAGCCCGTTGGCCGGCGACCGGATCGACTACGAGAACTGGCTCCTCCCGGTCGAGCCCGCCTCGCTGGGTGAACGCGCGATCCGGGCCGGTTCGACCATCGCCGGCGTGGCGGTCTTCGCCGCGGCGCTCGCTGGTGTCCTTGCCTGGATCATCTAGCGTGCGGGCGGAGATGACGGCGATCGAGCCGGTGGCCGAGCGCCGGCGAAAGCCGAGTCGTGCGGCAATAGCGCGCGCGAGCACGGTCCGTGCGGCCGATGCGCGGGCGATCGACGTCCGTGTCGAGGATCTGTCCGAAGGCGGTTTCCGATTCTCTAGCGCCAGCGTCCTGCCGGTCGGTGCCCATATCCGCGTCGGCCTGGCCGGTGCGGGGCAGGCGACGGCGCGGATCGCGTGGCGCGACGGCGAAGCGCATGGTTGCGCGTTCCAGCCCCTGCTGACGAACGACCAGATCCAGTCGGCCTTCACGCACACGATCTGCGAGTCTGCGGTCCTGTCGTTGATTCCCGAAAGCGCGGTGGTGCCCATGCCCGCCGCGGGTGCGGCGCTGGCGCCGCCGCAGCGCTTTGCAGCGCCGGTGCGGCTTATCCTGCTGGTCGTGGCGAGCTGCTCATGCTGGGCTCTCGCGACGCTGCTGCTGCGCGGACTTTCATCGTTCTGAACCGACGCTGACGCTGGTGTGGTGGTCTGCGCGTTGCAGCCCTGCCCCGGGGGCGTCTGCCGGCCTTGCCGACCCGCTGAACGCACAAGATTTTCAGGATCTTAGCTAATTTTGCGCTCGTCTAGATATTAGTATTGATTATTTATGACCCCTGTCCCATGTTGAGACAAGACGGTTGAAACGACCGCTGAGGAGAGTGTTCATGACTGCGCTTCCCGGCCCGGCTATCCAGGCCCCATCCTATCCCGAAATCCCCTCGGCCGTGCTCGGTCTTATCACTGGCCTCGCGGTCAGCGTTGCGCTCTGGGCACTGATCGTCCTGATGGCGTTTTTCCTGGCCTGATTTCGAGCACATGGGCGGTCGCTATCTCGCGTCCGCCTGTGTCTGACGATCCCGGTCGTCGGATTGCCAAAGTGCTTGGTTGCCCGGGGTACGACGGTTCGTTTTTGCCCTAAGGCCGCCGTGATCTTCAGGCTTGAGCGTTGGCCTGACCCGCTCGACGCAACAGGCCTTGTACGTTCGCGGTGACGTCGCCGTCGGCGGTATAGGCATCGTAATCGATGCCGAGCGACGATACGCTCCTCCTCGGCGAATCGCCCCGGAATATGCGGCCAAGTACCCCGACGTTGTCAGCCCTGCACGCCGCGCTTCCGCAGGACATCTTCATACACATCGGCGAACTGCCGCGCGACGCTACGCCAGTCATAGACCAGACTCGCGGCGATGTTGTTCGCGCGGTTCGACTCATAGGCGGCGCTCGCATCGCGGTGCGCGGCTTCGATCCGGGCCGCGCCCGCCTCGACATCGTCAATGTCGAACAGGATGCCGCTGCCGGACGAGCGGACCAGCCGGCGGAAGGGCGGGATGTCGCTGACGATCGGGGTTAGGCCAGCGGACAGGCCTTCGACCACGCTCAGCCCGAAGCCTTCATAGCGTGACGCCGAGCCGATATAGCTGGCCTCGCCGATCAACGCCTTGATGCCCTCATCGCTGGGCGAGGGCACAAGCGTGACCGCCCGTTCGGTACCGGTCCGGCGCATATGCTCCTCGATCTGTGCAGGCGTGACGTCGGCCGGGCCGCCCGCGATGATCAGCCGCCAGTCGCCGTGAAGCCGGCCGAGCGCGGCGACGAGGTCGATCAGGCCGGTGATGTTCTTGTTCGAGGAAAAGCGGCCGATATAGATCATCGTCCGCGTCGGCTGCGGCGACCCTGCGCCCTGCCATTTGCCGATGTTGACGCCATTCTCGATCGTCACCGTCTTGCTCGCGGCGATCTCGTTGAACCGGGCGGCGTCGCTTTCGCTCGAGGCGATGATCCGGTCATAGGCGAGCGACGACGCGCGCGTGACGCTCGCGAAATAGGCGAGCTTCAGCCGGCTGGCGAAATCCGTGTGGAAGAAACCGCCATGCGTCGAGGCGACCATCGGCCGGCGGTGGAGCGGGCGGGTGAGCGCCATGCCGTCGAAGAACGAATCGATCGCATGGACATGGACGATGTCCGCCTGGCCGAGATGCTGCAGTACGGTGGGTGCGAGCGGATAGCGCGTCGAGCCGCGGAACGGGATCCGCTGCACGGGCACGCCCTGATAGGTGTCGCGCGGCGGCAGCGTCGCGTCGAGACGCGAAAACTGCCGGTCGAGCGTGACCACCGACGTCGTGATTCCGCAGTCCCGCTTGAGCGCGACCGCGAGATTGCTGACGGCGTCTTCCAGCCCGCCAATGGCCGGATAAAATTGACGAACGACGTGAAGAACGTGCATCGGCTTCCCAACGTGATCCAGATTGCCAGCCCCTTTGTCTGATTACGGCCAACCGTCCAGCCCAAAGTCGATGGAGTGTCATGCATGTCCGATAAGCCAGCGCCGGCGCAGCCTAAGCGTTCCCGTGTCGTCATCCTGTCGGCATTTCAGGATTACCGGACGCCCAAGCGCGCCAGCATCCACCAGGTCGCGCATGCGCTGGCGCAGGATGGCTGCGACGTGTCGTTCATCTCGACCCGGTTCAGCCTGATCTCGAAGAAGAAGGGCGATTCGCGCCTGTTCCTGTGGGACCAGGCCAATGCCTGGCACAAGGTGGACGGCGTCAATTGCTATCTCTGGCGGACGCCGCTGCATCCCTTCGCGACCAACAACGCGGTCGCCGATGCGGTGATGGCGAAGCTGTTTCCGCTGTTCGCCAGGCTGCCCAATGCCGATATCGACGGCGCGTTCCAGGCGGCGGACTTTATCGTCATCGAATCGAGCGTCGCAGCGATCTTCATCGACCGGATCAAGCGGCTCAACCCGACCGCCAAGATCATCTATTACGCCACCGACCGGCTCGATACCGTCGGCGCGCATCCCTATGTCCGCCGCCATCTGGTGAAGAATGCGCGGCATATCGACCATGTCTGCCTGCGGTCGACCAAGATGGTGTCGGATTTCCTGTGGGCGAAGGATCGCCTGTACCGCGCCGAATTCGGGATCGATCCCGCCGACTTCGAGACCGTCGGGCCGTCGCCCTATACCGCGCAACGCAATGCCGTCGCGGTCGGGTCGATGCTGTTCGACGAAAGCTTCTTCCATGCGGTCGCGCCGCAGTTTCCCGATGTGCATTTCCACGTGATCGGATGCGGGAAGAGCTTCAAGGGGCCCGACAACGTGTTCGTCCACAAGGAAATGCCGTTCCGCGACACGCTGCCCTATATCAAGCATGCGAGCATCGGCATCGCACCCTACCGGCTGGCGCCGGGGGTCGAGTATCTTGCCGAGTCGAGTCTGAAATTGGGACAATATGAATATCTGCAGATCCCCGCGGTCTGCCCCGATTTCGCGGTCGGGACGAACCCGTTCCGCGCGGGCTATGTGTCGAACGATCCGGCGTCGATGATCGCGGCGACCGAAAAGGCGCTGGCGCTGGCGGGGCAGGTGCCCGCGCGGCATTTCTCGACCTGGACAGAGGTCGCCGACCGCGTGCTTCGTCCCGAAAACTACCCTGACGCCCGCATCGTCGCGGACTAAATGAGCGGGGCTGGCGCGTCGCCCGCGGGCGCGGGCCGGCCCGCCAACCCTCTCGGATATCGGCGTTTGATCGGTATCGGCACGGATCGCTGGAGCAGCGTACCGGCCCGCCGCATCAGGTGAACCACCTTATTGATGGCTGGCGGTTCATCTTCTAGGAGTTCCGCCGAATATCAATGTCCGTACGACGATCGTAGGGACCAACATCGTCTGAGGGATTATAATGCGCATAGCGATGGTGGGATCGGGTTACGTTGGTTTGGTGTCGGGCGCATGTTTCGCCGATTTCGGACATGACGTCATCTGCATCGACAAGGATGCCGGCAAGATCGCGGCGCTCGAAAACGGCATCATGCCGATCTACGAGCCGGGTCTGGATGCACTGGTGGCGCGCGGCGTCGAAGCCGGGCGGTTGCGCTTCGGTACCGATCTTGCCGCAAGCGTGAAGGGCGTCGACGCGGTCTTCATCGCCGTCGGTACGCCGTCGCGGCGCGGTGACGGTCATGCCGACCTGTCCTATGTCTATGCCGCCGCCGAGGAAATTGCCGGCGCGATCGACGGCTTCACCGCGATCGTCGACAAGTCCACGGTCCCGGTGGGCACTGGCGACGAGGTCGAGCGGATCATCCGCCGGGTCAATCCGAATGCCGACTTCGCAGTCGTGTCGAACCCCGAATTCCTGCGCGAAGGCGCCGCGATCGACGATTTCAAGCGTCCCGACCGCGTCGTGATCGGCAGCGACGATGAGAAGGGCCTCGCGGTCATGCGCGAGATCTATCGTCCGCTCGCCCTCGGTCGTTCGCCGCTCGTCGAGATGAGCCGGCGTGCTGCCGAGCTGACCAAATATGCCGGCAACGCGTTCCTCGCGACCAAGATCACCTTCATCAACGAGATCGCCGATCTGTGCGAGAAGGTCGGCGCGGACGTGCAGGACGTCGCGCGCGGCATCGGCCTCGACAACCGCATCGGCTCCAAGTTCTTGCATGCCGGCCCGGGCTATGGCGGCTCGTGCTTCCCGAAGGACACGCTCGCACTGCTCAAGACCGCGCAGGATCACGACGCGCCGCAGCGCATCGTCGAGGCGGTCGTCGCGGTGAACGACAATCGCAAGCGCGCAATGGGCCGCAAGGTCATCGCCGCCGTCGGTGGCGACGTTCGCGGCAAGACGATCGCGGTGCTTGGCCTGACCTTCAAGCCGAACACCGACGACATGCGCGACAGCCCGGCGATCGCGCTGATCCAGACGCTGCAGGATGCCGGCGCGACGATCAACGTCTATGATCCCGAGGGTCATGAGCAGGCGAAGGCGGTCATCAAGGATGTGACCTATTGCACCGGTCCCTATGAGACGATGGAGGGCGCCGAGGCGCTTGTCATCGTGACCGAATGGGACATCTTCCGCGCGCTCGACTTCAAGCGCGTCAAGTCGCTGCTGGCGTCGCCGGTGCTCGTCGACCTGCGCAACATCTATCCGCGCGACATGGTCGAGAAGGCCGGGCTGACCTATCACGCGGTCGGCCGCTGATCGACCGGGACGGGCGGCGCGCCGATCGGTGCGCCGCCTGTCTAACTAAGCCAAGGGCCAGTCCGGTTATTCGACCAGGCTGGCATATTGCATATGATCCGGGTCCCGCATCGTGTCAGGGGGGATGACCGCATCGTCGGTATCGCTGGTGGCTGGTGTGCCCGCGTCGGCGCCGGTCGCCGGTGCAGGTGGTGCCGCTGCTGCAACCGCAATACCGGATTCGCTCGGTCCGGCCCCCGACCTGACGACGACGATCCCCGCCTGTTCGGGGGTTTCGACCGCGGATCCGCAGGCGGCGAGCATCGCCAGCGCTGCGATGCCGACCATGCCGCGCAGGGCAGCGCCGATGCGGGCAGGTCGACCACCATCACAAAGTGAGCGCGGCAGGACGCGGTTCAGGGCATGCGGGCGAGCGGCCGGGGCCGTCGCGGCGGACGCGACGGCGCGATGCGCGTCGTGGATCAGGGGCATTGGAAATTCTCCGTTGGCACCCGATCCTTCATCCGGCCGGTGCAAAGGAGGCCTCTTCAAACCTGGTTAGCGGCGGGTTTAGGGTAATGGAGATCCTGTTCTACCATGATCAACCGCCGCTGCCGGGGCCGGCGAGTCCAGCCGGCCGGATCAGCGCCCGGGCAGGGATGGGCGCAGCACGTAGAAAATATAGGCGACACTGGCCGCGAGCACGAGCACGGCGGGGATCGCATAGCCTTCGTTGCCGAGCCAGTTGCTCAGCGCACAGGCGATCGCGGGCGGCAGATAATGCCACACCGTATCGACCGGCTCATCCTCCATCGAGCGTTGCAGATAGAGCAGCGCCAAGCCCGCAAATACCGCAACGCTGAGCCAATCGTAAATTGTTTCCATGATATACTTCCCAAGCCGCCCGGAACCCGGCCGGCGCCACATTCCGTCAGAGGCGATCCCTATGCCCGGTCCTTCTAGATTTTCTCACCGTCTCGGGCAAATGCAGTATCTTGCCCCCGCTCTCGCGCTGGGACTGCCCTGACGACAACCGCGGCGCTGCGCCAGACCCCGAGCGGCCGCGACATCGAGGGCTGACTGGCTCACGACCACGCAGCTGCAAACGGGAACCAGCCAGCGTCAGGCGGTGCTGCGAAAGGCGGCAAAGATCGACTATGCGAAGGGCTTCGCGCCCGAGGTCAGCCCGACGCCAAATTCTTGAACCGCGCGAGCATCGCCTCGGACAGCCGCATCGGGTCGAGCGGCTCCAGATCGGGCCGGCCGCCCGGTGGGCTGGTGCGAAGCGTGTCGATGCTCGCGCGCAGCGCCGGCGGCGCGAGCGGGGGATCGAACACCGTGACCCAGCCGCCGGCGATCTCCGCCGCCAGGCTGGGCAGCGTGCCGACCGCCGGGGCCAGCAGCGGGCGGTCGAGCGACAGCGTGACAAGCGCGGTGCCCGAATTGAGCGTCGAAATCTGGTTCATCAGGCACGCGTCGCAGGCGGCGATCGCCGAGGCGAAGCGCGCATCGTCGAGCGGACCTGTCACGATGCGGATCGTCCCGTCGGACCGGTCCGCGACCGCGGTCAGCTGCGCGGCGATGTCGTCATCGCCCGCATCGCCGGCGATCAGCAGCATCTCATCGGGCCGGCGGATCGCGAGGAACGCCTCGGCGGCCTCGACCAGGTTCTTGCTGGGGCGCAGCGACCCGATCATGCCGAGCACCCAGATACCGTCGGGGATCGCCCAGGCCGCGCGCGCTTCGGCGCGGGGGATCGCGGGATAGTCCTCACGATAATGCGGGTGCGGAATGATCGTCCCCGCGACCGCGGCGATCGCCGGATGCGCGGCGCGATAGCGCTCGAGCGAGGCGGCGGACAGGCCGATCAGGTGATCGATCTGGCCGAGGAGCCGTGCATGATAGGCGTGCCAGATCCGGTGCCGCCAGCCGGTCAGGTCGCGGTGCGGCGTGACATTGTGCGCGGTCACGACGAGCTTGCCGCCCGATCGCCGGATCCCCCGCGCGGCGTTCAGCACGCGCGCGGCCTTCGCCGCGACGATCGCCGGGTTGTTGCTGCCCGAGCCTTCGAAGATCCCCTCGGGCCAGTGGATATGGAAGATGTCCGCGGCGGGGATGCGCCGCATCAGCGGACGGAACGCGGTGACCGAGGCCGCGGGCGCGCGGAACGCGCCGTACATGCGGCGGACATAGGGGTTGAGGTCGCTCGGATCACCGGCGGGCCAGGCGAGGACGCGGAGCGGATCAGCCACGGGCCACCGCCGTCCGCGCGAAGCGAATGAGCGCGAGCATGTCGCGGCGGCCGATCACGAACAGTGCCGCGGCATAGACAACCGCGCCGACCGCGACGTGGATGACCAGCGCGAGCAGCGGGGAGGGGACGTCGATCGTCCGGTGCAGCAGAAGCAGCGCCCCGACCATCACCGCGGATGCGGCAAGCGAGGGTGCTATGCGAGCAGCATAGGCCATCGGTTTTATCCTCAGCAGGTGGAGGGCCGCGCCGACCGAAAGCGGGTAGAGCAGGACGGCGCGGACGGTGAAGCCGATCGCGAGCGCCTGGAGACCATAGCGCACGACGACGAGGAACAGCGATATGTTGCTGACCGCGTAGATCGAGGTGAGGACCGTCTGCCAGTGCGGCTTGTCCTTCACCAGGATGATCGCCTGATTATACTGGCCGATCGTCGTCAGATAGGCGGTGCCGGCGATGATCGAGATGATCGGTGCCGCCTCCATCCATTTCGCGCCGAGCGCGACGCGCACGACCAGATCGCTGACCGCGATGAGCGACAGGAACATCGGCGCGGTGATCGCGGTGGTGAAGGATACCGCGTTCAGAAACGCGCCACGGAGCCGTTCCTCGTCGTCGCGAAGCCCGGCAAAGGTCGGCAGCGCGACGCGCGACAGCGCGGACGCCATCAGCTGGTTGAGGCCGAGCAGGATGCGCTTGGCGGCGTTGTAGATGCCCGTCGCCGACGCGCCGAGATAATAGGACGAGAAGAAGGTGTCGCTCTGCGTATTGGCGAAGTTGGTGAAGCCGGTGATCGCGACATGGCGGCCATAGCGCCAGGTCGCGAGCAGCTTGGCGCGCTCGACGCGCAGGCTCGGCCGCCAGTCGCTGACGACCCAGAGCAGGATCGTCGACAGCAAGGAGGTGGTGAGCTGCTGGACGACGAGCGCGGTCAGGCCCCAGCCGTTCATCGCGAGGAACAGGCCCGCACCGCCGCCGACGAGCAGCGCGAGGATCGAGCGGATCGCGAGCGGCTTGAACAGCAACTGGCGCGTCATCCACGCCTCATGCGTGCGCGACAGTCCTGAACTGAGGAGCAGCACCGAGGTCAGCCGGAGCGCGAACTCGATCCGCTCATTGTGCATGATCTCCGAGATGAACTGCGCCGACAGCAGCATCAGCGCCGCGCCGATCACCGCGCCGATCTGGATCAGCAGGAAGCAGGCATTGTAGTCGCCGGCGTCGGGCGCACCGCGCGAGACGATCGCGGTGGCGAAGCTTTCGACCGAGATCTGCTTGAACAGCTCGACGAAGAGCAGACAGGTGGCGAGGATGCCGAAATCGGCGACCGGGACGAACCGCGCGGTCACCAGGAAGACCAGGAGGTTGATGACCTGGACGAGCGCGCTGTTGACGACCGACCAGATTGCGCCGCGTCCGACCTGTTTACCTAATGAGGGGGCAGCCATGACTCACTCCCACAAATCGTGCGGGAATGTCGCGAGCAGCGCCTGGGGATCGAAGGATATCGGCGGCGCGCCCCCCATTTCGAGCGCTTCGGCGACACTGTTCGCGGAGTCGATGCCGGATCGTCCGGTCCCGCGCGCATAATCGTCATATTTGAACGGCGGCTCGGTCTCGGTCAGGCGGACATGCCGCGCGGGAATGCCGAAGGCCTCGGCGATCACGACGCCGTGGAGCGAGCTTGCGAGCACCAGATCGGCACCGACGATCTGCTCGACGACCGCGTTCCAGCCGCGCAGCGGCGACACGAACGGCAAGCCGAGCGTCGGCGCGAGCGTGAGGTCGTGGAGGTTGGGGACGAACAGGACCGGCCGGGCGCTGTGCCGCTTGAACCGGTCGGGGAACAGCGTCGGCAGCAGCAGCGCGGGGTCGCCATAGACCGCCGGGACGTTCAGCCCGCGCTCCGCGAGGAAGGCCGCGGTCAGCGGACCGCGGACCGCGCGGATGTCGAGTGCGTCGAAGGCGTGGCGGTCGGCGGGAATCTTGCCGTTGACGCCCGAGCCCCAGACGGTGTCGCCGGTCTTGGCGAAATGCATCACCGATCCGACCGTGAACAGCGTCGCGTCGCGCGCCGTCTCCTCGTCGAGGCTGCGCCCGTGCAGCGCGAGGACACGCTCGGCGACGACCGTCGCCAGCCGGTCGCCGAAGTTGATCGCGCTGCCCGCGGGACGCCATTCGAACACGTCGACGCTCGGATAGCGTTCGTCATAGGAGGGCGGCGGGGCGTTACGCAGGCGCGAGAGTGCGCGGTGCAGGCGAGGAGGCATCATCTGTTTCATCGCTTCATCCGTTGTCCGAGCGTCGCGGCCAGGAAGGTCGCGTTGCCGACGAGATAGCGAGACGCCATCCGTCGGGGCTCCTGCAGAAGGCGGAAGGTCCATTCGATGCCCGCACGCTGCATCCAGAGCGGCGCGCGGACGAACTGGCCCGCAGTGAAATCGAGAAAGGCGCCGATGCACAGGATCACCGCATCGACCGCGCCAGCATTGGCGGCCGCCCATTTTTCCTGCCGCGGCTGTCCCATGCCCGCGAGCACGAGTCGCGCGCCCGATGCGCGGATCTGCTTCGACAGCGCGGGCGCCTCGTCGGCGCTGAAAAAGCCGTGATGGCTGCCCGCGATACGGATGTTTGGGAAGCGCTCTGCAAGGATCGCGCCGGCCCGCTGCGCGACGCCCGGCGGGCTGCCGAGCAGGAAGACGCCCGTTCCCGCCGGCAGCGCGGCGAGCACCGCGGGCGTCAGGTCGGTGCCGTTGAGATTGGCCGGGAAGCGCGTGCCGTAGAGCAGCCGGCTGGCGATATCGACGCCGCTGCCGTCGTTGAAGAACACGCCCGCCCGCGTCGCGGTCACGAAGGCGGGATCCGCCCGCGCAAGGTTGACGCTGTGCGCATTGCAGAAGCCGAAGATGGCCGGACCGTCGCCTTCTACCGCGGCAACGACCTGTGCAACGGCACCCGGTACATCGGTGGCGACCACATCGATGTGGCCGATTCGCCGAATCTCCATCATGCCCACCATGCTCAATCGATCAGGATCGAGCCGAGCACGGGGGTGGCATGCTCCTGCAGCACGGCCGCGGCGTTGCGCAGCGCGCGCGCATCCGACCGGTTGCGGCGCGCGACGATGATCGCCGCGTCGAGCCCGAAACAGGCCTCGAGCTGTGTCGCGCTGGCGGGGCCGGCATCGAAGATGACCAGCCCATAATGGTCGCGCAGCGGATCGAGCGTGTTGGCGAGACGCTGCCGGTCGAAGAGTTCGGACGCGTTGGGGACGCTAGGACCCGCCGACAGCAGCGACAGGCCGGGGATCGCGGTGGTCTGGGCGATCGCCTCGACGCGGCCGCCCGACGACAGCAGCGTCGACAGACCGGTGCGGTTGGGCAGGCGGAAGAGCCCGTGCTGACGCGGTGCGCCGATGCCGCCATCGACCAGCAGCGTCGAATAGCCGGCCTGGGCGCACGCGACCGCGAGATTGGCGGTGAGCACGGTGGTATGCAGCGTTTCGTCGTCGATCCCGATCATCGCGATCCCCTGAAGCGGAGAGCCGTCGGGACGGACGTCGCGCGTCACGATCGCGCGAATGTCGCGCGCGGTGACCGCGATGGGATCGTCGGGCGCGAATGCTGCGACGACGAGCGGATCGACGCGCTCATCGCCCTCGGGAAGAACGGTGAAGCCCTGCTGCAGCTCGATCGCGCGGCGCACCTGCTCCTCAGTCGCGAAGCCGAGCTGGACCGCCGCCTCGCCGAACAACAGCCCGGTTTCAGCCTGGCGGTGCTCGATCTGGCGATGCGCCTCGGGCGACAGCGACAGCAATTTGCCCAGAAGCTGCCGCTGGCTGGGCGCTTCGGCACCCGGCGCGACCGCGGGACGAACGACATTTGCCGTTTCGCTCGAACGAAGCCTCATAACGTCTGCCTTCCACCCAGCAGCGACGCGACGCGCGACTGCGAAAACGATACCGAGCCCAGCACGGGCACACCCATGGCCGTCGCTGCGCCGCTCGACGTCCGCACCCGCGGCCGCCACAGTTCGAGCGCCAGCGCCGTCCCCGCTGCCAGCATTCCGCCCAGCACGAGGCCGAGCGCCAACCGCATCGGTACGTTGGGCGAGGAGGGGAACATCGGCGGCTGCGCGACGTCGAGCTGGACGACGTTGGTCGACGGCGCCTCGCTCTGGAGCCGCATCGTGCCGAGACGCTGGGTCACGGTGTCATAGGCCGCACGGGCCGAATCGACGTCGCGCTGGAGCACGTCGAGCTCGGCGCGGTCACCCGCCAGCGACAGCATCTTGCCGCGCTGCTGGTTCAGCAGGGCGCGCATCTGGCTTTCCTTGCTGCTCGCCGCACCGCTGGCGACGCGCACCGCATTGGTGCTCGTCCCGGTCTCGACCGCGAGCCGGCGACGCAGCGCCGACAGTTCCGCCTCGGCGGCCTGGCGCTGCGGGTGGTTCGGGCCGAGATCCGCGCTGAGCTGTGCGACTTCGGCTGTCTTGGCCGAGATTTGCGTGCGCAGACCCTGGACGACACCGGCCGACTGCACGTCGAGCCCGGTGCTGCCGCCGCCAGCGCGTGCGCCGGCATCCGCCGCCGCCGCTTCGGCCGCGGTCAGCTGGCCGGACAATTCGGTCAGGCGGGCGGCGTCGGTGTTGTTGGTTGTCGTGTCGACGATCCCGGTGCGACGCTGGAACGCGGTCAGCCGGCCCTGCGCCTGCTCGAGCGCGGTGCGGACCTCGCGCGTGCGATCCTCGAACCAGCGCGAATAGGTGCGGGCGGGATCGGTCTGCAGTTGCAGGCGCGCATCGAGGTAGCTGGTGGCAAAGCCATTGGCGACCTGGGCCGAGAATTGCGGATCGGCCGATTTGAAGCGGATCGCGAGCACGCGCGAGGTCCGGCCCGGTATGACCTCGAGCCCGCCGAGCAGCTGACGACCATACCAGGCGTTGACGTCGCCGGCGCCACCGGTGCGCGCACGCCACTGGTCAGCAACCTGCGGGTTGGCGGCAAGCTTCAGGTCGCGGACGACCGCGGCGGCGATCGCCTCGCTCTGCAGGACGTCGGCCTGGGTCGCGACGAGCGCGGCCACGCCATCCTGCTGCGGCGCCGCCTCGTCGGTAACCGACTGGGCCGGGCCGCCGTCGAACAGCAGCGAGGACTGCGCGACATAGGTCTTGGGCGTGACGGCCGTCCAGAGTGCGACCAGCACGACGATCAGCAGAATGATCGCCAGCTCGATACGCCAGCGCGCCTTGAGCGACGCGATCAGATCAGCGGGTATTAGCAAGGTTGCTCTCCTGCGGTGCGCCAAGCCGGGCCGCCGTGGTGGAAACAGGGGTCGTCATCAACAGCGCGATCAGCATCTGCGGCGCGGTACTGTCACGGAAATACACGCCATCGTGTTCGCCGTCATTGCCCCGTTCGCGGACCAATGCGGGGTCTAGCATCGAAATGGCACGATCATATCGATCGGTATCAAGCAAAACGACGTCCATCGTCGCGGCGGTGCGCGCCAAGGCCTCGAGCGCATCGCGCTGTTCGAGCGTGCAGCCGAGCACGACCTTCGCAAACAGCCGTGCATCGGGCTCGTTCATCTGCGCCCAGTGGCTGAACGCATCGACGAAGCCGGTGCGGGTATGCGCCTTGGTGACGATATCCGCGTCGCTGCTGACAGCGGCGAGCGACGAATGCCCGGCCAGCATACGCAGGTGATAGGGCGAGCCACAGGCGGCATCGGCGATCATCGCGCGCGCATCGGTATCGAAGCGGACGCCGGTATTGGCCTCGCCGCGTGCGATCAGCGCGTCGACGCTGTCCGCGCCGATCCGGCCCAGCGACACGATCCGCATGTGCCGGCGCAGCGACGGGTGGCCGGCGACGACGTCGGACACGGTCCGCGCGATCCCGACCAGCACGAACAGCACAGGCACGAGCGCGTCGGACAGCAGCTTCATCGCCGCAGCGACGTCGCTCTTCACGCTCGCATCCTCGATCCGGTCGAACTCGTCGAAGATCAGGATCGTCGGCGCGGTGACGCGGTCTGCCACCAGATCGACGAACGCCCGCGGGCCGAAATTCTCCGGCATCTGTTCGAGCTTCTGCGCAAAGGCACGCTGTCCGCCCGGCGCGAAGGCTGCGGGCGGGAGCGCGTCGAGATAGAGCCTGATGATGTCGGCGAAGGTCGCATGCGGTTCGCACGCGAAATAGAGCACGACGGCGCCCGATTCATCCGCATGCTCGCCGAGCACGCGCACCAGCGACGTCTTGCCCGAGCCACGCGCGCCGTGGATCACCGCATGCTGATGAAAGTCGAGCGTCGCGGCGAGCAGATGGTCGAGCTCGACCGCGCGTCCGAACAGCTCGCCGCGGGTCCGCACCGGGCGTGCGGCATCGAACGTGTCCGCGATCCGGCGCCGGTCGCCGATCAGCCGCGTCGCGGTGCTTGCCGGGGCGGGATCCGCGGGCAGGTCGACGACCGGCGCGGCGGGCGGGGTGTAGCGATGCGTCAGCTCGATCACGGGGGGCTCGGCCCATCCGCGGCCGTCCAGCCAGCGCGTCAGCGATGCAATCCATGACTTCAACATAATTCTTGTATCTGCCTTGCCGATCCGGGGAGCGGGTACGCGACGTTGCTGCAACGCACAATAGGATTGCCGTACGGCTCCACGGGGCCACTATACCCTGTGATCATTAAGATTTGTGCCGTATCAGGATAGACATTTGCGGTTTGTCCCCGGTCTTGTCGGGTTGAACGCTGTACATATACGGCCCCCACAGGGCGCCGCCTGCCCAATAGGTCCAACCGAGCCAGACGTCCGAGCCCGCGTCAAGTGTGCCGAGCACCGCATCGAGCGCGGCGAGGCAGTTCGGGTCACCGCTGACGCCGAATTCGCCGAGAAATCCCCGTGCCTTGTTGGCACGCAGCCAGGCGGTGGCCGAGTCGAATGCCTGTGCGGCGGCCTTTGGCGACACGCATTCCGGATGCGTTCCCGAAGAGTCGGCATCCGGATATTGATGCATTTCGAACGCCATGTTGTTCGCCGGGTCGACGAGCGTTTTCAACGCATCGCCGTTCGAGTCGCTGCCTTTCGTCCAGGAATGGGCACCCGACCAATTCGTTCCCGGGACGAGCACCAGATTGCGCGCGCCCGTCGCGCGGATCGCCTGTAACGACGCCTCCGCAATCGGTCGCCACGCCGTGGCGGAGAGGCCATTGGGTTCGTTCATCATGCCGAACGCGATACGCTTGTCC
>NZ_JPJC01000281.1:767-7012 GCF_000733135.1 Sphingomonas sp. FUKUSWIS1 | reverse complement strand
GGTCCAGAGGTCGGCGAGCATCGCGCCGCGCTGGTCGATCTGGTCGAGCCGTTGGCCCCGGTATTTGGCGTAATTGTGCACGTCGAGGATGATCAGGCCGAACCCGCCGAGCCCCGCGATCGATTCGTCGAGCCGTGCGAGTTCCGCGGCGTCGATCGGGGCATTGGGCCGCGGTTGCAGCCGTTCCCAGAGAACGGGCACGCGGATCGCGTTCATGCCCGCGGCGACGAAGGGCGCGGTCTCCTGGGGCTTGGGGTAGAAATAGTCGAAGCCGTAGCGCCCGGGAATGCGCTTCGAGGCAAAGCCGCCGGTCGCGATGTTGACGCCGGTATAGCGCGGATGCGCAGGCTTGCGCGGCCCAGTCGCGGAGGGGGCATCGGCGGCGGGATCGAGCGTGATCGGTAGACCGGTTCGCGCGGGCGCAATCATGACCGCAACGCCGGCCGTCGCGACCAGCGCAGCGCCTCCCAGCGCGATGAACAGGCCGTTATGTCGCATCGGCACGCCCATCACCCAAGCCGGTGACCCGTGCAAGCATCACACGACCAACGCCGGGGGAATCGCGACGGCTGGCCCGGGTAGCGGGGTGCGCCGGCGCTGGCGGCACGGGACATGGCGGGGCACTAGGGTATGAAAAAGGGCGCCCCGTTGCCGGAGCGCCCTCTTCTCAGGCCGTGGCCGCAGACGTCAGGCTGTTGCGAAACAGACCTGGCGACGACGAATGCGCAGGGCATCGCATGAAACGAGACATCCCGGCCACCGGAATCCGATCACTGATTCAGAGCCATTTTTCGTTGATGAAGACCGAGTCCTCGGCCTTGAGTTCGCCGTCGAGATCGACCTTCTTCAGCTTCTCGCCGTCGCGGAAGATCGTGACGTTCCGCGTCGATCCGGCGAGCGTCGGACCACCGGCGCGGGCCAGCGCCTGGCGAACCGTCATCCCGGTCTTCAACGGGAAGGATCCGGGCGAATTCACCTGGCCATAGACATAGATGACGGGCGCGACCGGAACGAAGAGCGTGTCCTTCGCCTCGAGCAGCGTCGCCGCGCTCCATTCGCCGCTGAGGTCCGACAGGAGGATACGGTGTTCGACCGGATCGCCGACGCGCTTCAGGATCGCAAAGTCCGCGCTGGTCCCACGCGTGCCGCCCGCGCGGGCGAGCGTCATGCCGACGGTCAGCTGCAGATCGAGCGGATAGATGCCGGGGGTTCCGACCTCGCCGAACACGGTCACCGAACTGCTGACGAACTGCGTGACCTCAACATTGACGACGGGCTTGACGAAATAGCCGCCGCTCCGCAGCCGGGCGGCGATATCCGCGGCCAGTTCACGCGCGGTCTGGTTGCGCACCTGGACCGCGCCGAGGAACGGCAGGGTGATCGTGCCGTCGCTCTTGACGCGCGTCTTGACCACCTGGCCCGGGCCCTGGCCGAAAATCGTCACCTCGACCTCGTCATCGGGGGCCAGGCGATAGCCGTCGTTGGGTACGGCACCCGCCGGCGCGGGTGTCGGGCGCGCGGTTGGTACCTGCGCCCCGGCGGCCGCAGCGGCCATGAGCAACGGCAGAACAAGCGAATGCGCCATGCGGATCTTCATCATCATCCCCTTAGAAACGGGCCGTGACACCCGCCGATGCGGATGTGGCCGTATAGTCGTAAATCGCATTGTCAGCCGTGCGGCGCTGGTGAGCGACGTTCAGGCTGAGCCGTAGCGACCGGTGAAAATCGAATGCATAGCTTCCGCCGACGACGTTCAGCCTGTCCTTGCCGCGTGGTGGCTGAAGCGTGAGCGCCAGATCCTCGCCGCGCGGATCGCGTCGCGCGCGCTGGGCGAACAGCGTGGCGGTGCTACGCGCCGAGAGCAGATAGGACACGTTGAGGTTGTAGCTGTCGGCGATGATATAGGTCGCGCCAAACGAGCTCTGATTCTGCACCGCACGGCGGCCGGAGCCGACGATCGTGAACCGGGGCACCGGGCGTATCGTCACCTGCGCGTCGAACGACGGGCCGCTGAAGGACGGCACGGCCGCGCGCTTGGGGTCGGCATGCGTGATGCCGCCGCCAAGCCGGAAGCTGACGCGCGGCGCGACCGAACGTTCGAAGACCAGCTGGACGTCGGTGATCATCGTCGAATCGTCGATCCCGGTCAGATCCTCGATACCCGGGCGCGCGATCTTCGCAACCGAGCCAATGAGCTGCAGCGTACCGAGGCTGGGCCGCCCATAGCCGATCCCCGCGCGCAGCGCCGACTGGTTCGTGTCCAGAACCTTGCGGCTGCTGTTGGTGAGCGACACGCGGTTGACCCCCACCGCGGGAAAGAAGCCCGCCGCGGCGCGGCAGCTCGCGCCGACGTCATAGACCTGGCGCAAGAAGCTCTCGGTCACCACGGTGTTGGTGTCGCCGAGATCGAACTGCGCGCGTTCGAGCGCCGCGCTGCCGGTCACGCTGCAGGGCGCGCCGACCGGGGTCGTCACGCTCGAAGTCAGGTTGATCCGCTCGCGATCGAGGCCGCTGAACCGGGTGTTGAAATCATAGCCGACCGTGCCGCCGGCGGTGACGCGGGTGCGTCCGAAGATGCGATTCAGGTCGACGGCCAGCGCCGGCGAAACGCGGATATTGTCGCGCGGCCCGCTCCCGCGCGCGTCGTTGAGACGCAGCACGTTGCTGTCATAGACACTGGTGATCACCGGCACGACACGAAACCGGTCGACATTGCCCGCAACGGGCACGCTGACGGGTGTGTTGACGTTGACCGTCTGTGCCTGCGCACCGCTCACCAAACCGCCAGTCATGGCCGCCGCGAGCGCGACCTTGCCGATCCGTGCAGTTCGCTCGTCTCGAGCCCTTCGCATTGTTTCCCGTCATGTTTTCAATTGCTACCCGCATGATGCGCGGTCGCATTTCGTCCTTCGAGCTATTCCGGCGCTTGTCAAATCTCGACTCGCGGCACCGGGCCCAAGGGCACCGCGTCTCGATAAGTGAAAAGCGCGATCAGGTCGAGTGACGGCGTCGCACGGTGCTGTCCCTTGATCGTACACCGGGTCGCGACGATTCGGGTGTCAGGCCTCGGCGATCAGGCTGAGAACGTCGCCGATCAGGCGTCGCATCGCGTCGCGCGCACCATCGGCATCGCGCGCGGCGATCGCGACGGCGACCGCGGCATGGTCGGCGATGTTCGCGCTGCGCCCCTTGATCCGGTTGGTGAAGCGGATCGAGGTGCGAAGCGCGGTTTCGACCACCGACTGGAACTGTGCGTAGAAGGGGTTGCGCGACGCGCGCAGGACGGCGACGTGGAACGCGATGTCCGCGTCGAGCGGATCGTCATAGCTGCGCTCCGCAGCGGCCATCCGCGCCAGCCCCGCCTCGATCGCGACGATGTCCTGTTCGGTGTGATACAGCGCCGCGAGCGCCGCCGCTTCAGGCTCGATCCCGATCCGCAACTGGTTGAACTGCTGCAGCAGCTCGACCGAAAATTTGCGGTCGAGCAGCCAGCGCAGCACATCGGTGTCGAACAGGTTCCAGCTGCTCGATGGCTGGACGATCGTGCCCTGTCGCGGCCGCGCGCTGACCAGTCCCTTGGCGGTCAGCATCTTGACCGCCTCACGGGTCACCGATCGGCTGACGCCATGCGCCACCGCGATCTCCGCCTCGGTGGGGAAGGGCCGATCCGTATATTGGCCGGTCACGATGGCCTTGCCGAGCAGGTCGAGCATGCCATGCGTAAGGTTCCGTCCCAGATCCCGATTCTCCAGGGCAACGACGTCGGTCAGCACACGCTCCATAAAGCCTGTGTGGCGCAAACCGGTCCGGCTGTCACCCACTGCAAGCAACTGGGCGGGGTGGATTGTCATATAATTCTGTCGCGCGTGTGCCGGGAAGGCGCTGCGGAAGGGCGAACGGGCAATAACGCTATCGCCGGCGGACCGAACCGCCTAGACGGCGCGCTCCCCGGGGGGCCGCTGACGCGCGGCTGAGAGGTGGGCTGCAGCCCATGACCCGCTGAACCTGATCCGGTTGATACCGGCGTAGGGAGGGCTGGCGGCGCGTCCGTCGTCCCTCCGTGTGGAGTGGACGCAAGACCGTGATGATCCTTCGATTTGACCTGATGACGGGCCGGCCGCCCCGTGTTGCATGCAGCGCGCTGGCAGCGGCACTTGCTGCTGTGGTGGCCTTCGCCCCCGCCGGCGCGCAGACGCGGGCGGATGCGCGGGACGGCGCCGACCCGGTCGATATCCGCGTCGTCGGTCTTCTCGATCCCGAGGGGCTGCTCCCCGACCAGACGGTGCCCAAGTCCGAGAGCGCGATCGCCGCGGCGTTCATCACCAAGCAGGCGCCGACGCTCAACGCGTTCCAGCTGGTCAATCTCCTGCCCGGCGCGACCGTCGCGTCGAGTGATCCTTACGGTCTGTCGACCAGTTCGAGCCTGACGTTGCGCGGGCTGGGGCAGGACGAGATCGGCGTGACGATGGAGGGCGCGCCGCAGAACGACATTGGCTATTATTACGCCTATCCCTCGCAGTTCGCTGATACCGAGAATCTGCAGCGCATCGCGCTGGCGCAGGGCGCGGTCGATATCGCGTCGCCGACGCTGGGCGGTGCGGGCGGGTCGCTGTCGCTCTGGCTCGACGATCCGAGTGCGGCGCCGCGCGGGCTCGTTGACCTGTCGATCGGATCCTATGCGGCGCGGCGCGGCTTCGTCCGGCTCGATAGCGGACGGATCGGCCAGACGGGGCTGCGGGCCTTCGTCTCTTATTCGAACACGCGCGCGAACAACTGGCGCGGTGCCGGCCATGACACGCGCCAGCATGTCGATGCCAAGCTGCTCGGCGAATGGGGCAACGGCAACCGCGCGAGCCTGGCGCTGTCGTTCAACGACGCGAACTCGTCGACCTATCGCAGCCCGACGCTCGCCGAATGGCGCGCGCAGGGACGCGATTTCAACTTCGATGCGCGGTACAGCGCGGGCAACACCAATTACTGGCGGCTGTACCGCGCGCCGTTCCGCAACCTCTATGCGTCGGCGCCGGTGCATCTGGCGCTGGGCGCAGGGGTAACGCTCGACAGCACCAGCTATCTGCAGTTCGGCTACGGCAATTCGCCCTATGGGACGCAGCTCGGCACGACCGGCAATTTCCTCGGCATCGAGCCGCTCGCCGATCCGATCGCGCTGCCGGGTGCGGTCGACGGGGTCGCGACGGTGCTGGGCAATTATACCGGCGACCAGCGCCGCGTGGGCACGGTCAACACGCTGACAATCGAGCGCGGCATCCACCGGCTGACCGCGGGGCTGTGGTTCGATCACGGCACCGACCGCGTCGTCCAGTCCTACACCGCGGTCGGCGCCGACGGCGCACCGGCCGATCGCTGGGGGTATCGCGCAAAGGCGATCCGGACCGCGGACGGCCGGTTGCTCGCCTATGAGAACCAGCGGACCGTGACGGTGACCAAGGCGGCGTTCCTGGCCGACCATGTCACGCTGACCCCGCGTCTTGCGGTCGATATCGGGTTCAAGGGCGTCAACGTGCTGCGCAGCGGGCGCAACTACCTGCCCGGGCCGCAGGACCGCGTCCGCCTCGACAGCTTCGCCGCGCTGCCGCGGGCGGCGGTGCATTACGAGATCGACGACCGGCAGCAGCTGTTCGCCAACATCACGACGAACTTCCGCACGCCGAACGAGTTCACGCTCTACGACAGCTATGCGGGCGGTGCGCTGGTCAGCGCGGGGACGACCGCGCTGAAGAACGAATATGCGGTCTCGCAGGAGCTGGGCTATCGCTATATCGGTACAGCGCTGTCCGCATCGGTGACGGGGTTCCATTATGATTTCCGAAACCGCCAGCTGGCGACGGTCATCAATAGCGGCGGCGCGCTGGTCAATTCGACGCTGAATGCCGGGGGGCAGAGCTCCTACGGGATCGATGCCGAGATCGATTACCGCCCGGCGCGCGGCGTCAGCGTCTATGTCTCGGGCGAATATCTGCGCGCGCGGATCAGCGACGACTTGCCGGTCGGCGACGACTATCTGCCGACCCGCGGCCGGCATGCGGTCTCGAGCCCGACCGTCCAGGTCGGTGGCGGCGGGACCTATGACGACGGACGGTTGTTCGGCAGTGTCGCGGTCAAATATGTCGGCCGGCAATATGCGACGTTCGTCAACGACGAGAGCATTAAGGGCTATGCGACGCTCGACCTGTCGGTCGGCGTGCATCTGGCGTCGATGCTCGACGGCAAGCGGACCGACCTGC
>NZ_JPJC01000281.1:0-606 GCF_000733135.1 Sphingomonas sp. FUKUSWIS1 | reverse complement strand
GGCGGGACGCTGATCGCGGGATCTGCGCCGACCTATTATGTCGGGAGTGGTGCGGCCGTCATGGCGACCATCTCGCGCGGCCTGTGACCGGTGCGGGCGCGATGATCGGCGCGGGCTCGCCGGCGGCGCATCTGGTCCACGGGATGGGTACCGACATGGCCGCACCGAGCTGGCCGGCAATCACCGCCGAGGAAGCCGCGACCGTGGTCGCGCAGTTCCCGGCCGCCGGTCCGCTCGAGCGCGTGCACTGGCATTCGCCGCGGCCCTTCTCCGCGGCGGCGCTGATCGAGACCGGGCAGGGGATGTTCCTGCTCAAGCGGCATCATCGCCGGATGCGGACGCCCGATCAGCTCGGCGCGGAACACCGGTTCATCGCGCACCTGCGCCCGCACATTGCGGTGCCCGAGATCATGAGGCTCGCCGCCAGCGATAGCGGCGCGCTGGCCCGCGGCGACTGGACCTATGAACTGCATCGCAAGGCCCCCGGCGTCGACCTGTATCGCGACCGGCCGTCCTGGACGCCGTTCCTGTCGCTGGCGCAGGCGCGGGCGGCGGGCGTTGCGCTGGCGCGGCTGCACCGCGCGTCGCAGGGGTTCGACGCGCCCG
>NZ_JPJC01000280.1:5745-6800 GCF_000733135.1 Sphingomonas sp. FUKUSWIS1 | reverse complement strand
GGCGCCCGCCCCGTGACGGCGACCCAGGCCCCCGCCGCACCCCGCACCGCGCCGAAGGCCCGCCCCGCGGCCCCCGCGCCGAAACCGGCCGCCCCGGATCCCGCCGCCTACACCGTCAAGCGCATCCTCCAGATCCCCGGCCCCATGCGGCAGGGCGACCATTACTGGGATGAGACCGGCGCGCCCCAGGGCCCCGTCATCGTCACCGTCGACCTCGCCGCGCAGACCGTCTCGGTCTTCCGCGCGGGCTATGAGATCGGCACCGCGGTCATCATCTACGGCGCAGACGACAAGCCGACCCCCTTGGGCGTCTTCCCGATCACGCAGAAGGACGCCGACCACGTCTCCAACCTCTACAATGCGCCGATGCCGTACATGCTGCGGCTGACCAATGACGGCATCTCGATCCATGGCAGCGATGTCGGCGACGGCTATGCCACGCATGGCTGTATCGGCGTGCCTAGGGCGTTCGCGAAGCGGATCTTCGACGCGGTAAAGCTCGGCGACCGGGTGATCGTCACCGATGGCGAGCGACTCGACCTCGGCCAGCCGATCACCGCCGCCTGATCGGCGCCCCCCACCATACCCGGGTTTCGATTTCCCCAGCAGAACCATCGCTTTCCCCGAACGGCAGGGTCGCGTATAGGCCTGCGCAACCATGACCACTGCGACGCCCCTGCTTCCCCCCGCCGAATGGCGCGACTTTCTGGCGCTGACCAAACCCCGGGTGATGACGCTCGTCGTGTTCACCGGGCTGTGCGGCATGCTCGCCGCGCCCGTCGGCATCCATCCCGTGATCGGCTTCACCGCGATCCTGTGCATCGCGCTCGGCGCGGGTGCGGCGGGGGCGCTCAACCAATGGTATGAATCCGATATCGACGCGGTCATGCGCCGCACACAGAAGCGCCCGCTTCCCGCCGGCCGGATGGACCGTCAGGCCGCGCTGCATTTCGGCGTCGGGCTCGCCAGCTTCTCAGTCCTGCTGATGGGGCTCGCGGTCAACCTCGCCGCAGCCGCGATCCTGACCGTCTCGATCCTGTTCTACGTCCTCGTCT
>NZ_JPJC01000280.1:0-5572 GCF_000733135.1 Sphingomonas sp. FUKUSWIS1 | reverse complement strand
TCGCGCTGTATTTCGGGCTGGCGGAGCTTCATCCGGCGATGCTGCCGATCGTGGCGATCGCTGGGGCGCTCGCGCTGTTCGTGAAGACCGATTACGCCAATGCGGGCGTGCCGATGCTCCCCGTCGTCGCGGGCGAACGCGTCACCCGGACCCAGATCGGCCTCTACACCATCCCGATGGCGCTCGCCGCGGTGCTCCCCTGGCCGCTCGGCCTGGTCGGCAATTTCTACGGCGTCGTCGCGACTGTCCTGACGGGGATCTTCGCCTGGCTCGTGGTGGTCGTCGCGACGCGCACGACCGGCACCGACGACGCGATGAAGCCCGAGCGGCGGCTGTTCAAATATTCGATCCTGTATCTCTTTGCGATGTTCGGCGCGCTCGTCGTCGATAGGTGGCTGGCATGAATGACGACAAGACCCGCGAAGACCTGATCCGCCGCCGCCAGATGGGCCGGGCCAAGGTGATGGCGCTGCTGCTCGGCGCGTTCGTCATCCTCGTCTTCGCCATCTCGATCGCCAAGATCCAGGCGGGGATGCCGCACTGATGCGGGTCGAGCGCACCACGCGAACCGCCCTGCTCGCGGTGCTCGGCATCTGCTTCATGACCGGGCTCGCCTTTGCCAGCGTGCCGCTCTACCGCCTGTTCTGCCAGGTCACCGGCCTCAACGGCACGACGCAGCGCGGGCTCGTCGCGCCGGGCGGGACCGATCGCCAGATTCGCGTCGATTTCGACGCCAATGTGAACCCGAAGCTGCCGTGGAAGTTCGCGCCCGAAAACCCGTCGGACACGATCGCGGTCGGCGCGCGCGACATGGCGTTCTTCACCGCGACCAACACCTCGGACCGGCCGATCACCGGGACCGCGACGTTCAACGTAACGCCCGCGCAGGCCGGCAAATATTTCACCAAGATCCAGTGCTTCTGCTTCACCGAGCAGACGCTGAAACCCGGCGAGACCGCGCGGATGCCGGTGATCTTCTTCGTCGATCCGAAGATCCTGAAGGATCCCGACGCGGCGGATATCCAGACGATCACGCTCAGCTACACGTTTTACCCGGTGGATTCCGCGAAAAACGCAAGCTAGGACAGTCGTAAAGAACATAGGGGAGTACCATGGCCGGCGCCAAGAACCACGATTATCACATCCTGCCGCCCAGCGTCTGGCCGCTGGTCGGGTCGATGTCCGCACTCGTGATGGCGGTCGGCGGCGTCATGTGGATGCATGGCGGCCATGTCGACAAGCCCAATGGCGGCGGCTGGATCTTCTTCATCGGTCTCGCCGGGCTGCTCTTCACCTTCTACAGCTGGTGGGCGCAGGTCATTGCAGAGGCACGCGCGGGCGATCACACCCCCGTCGTCCAGCTGCACTTCCGCTATGGCATGATCCTGTTCATCGCCTCCGAAGTCATGTTCTTCGTCGGCTGGTTCTGGGCGTTCTTCGACTTCTCGCTCTTCCCGACCGCGATGAGCATCGTCGACGGCCAGGTCGAACGCGCCGCCGAAGGTGCGGCTGCGGTCGCCGCACAGTGGCCGCCCAAGGGCCTCACCGTCATCAACCCGTTCGAGCTTCCGCTGCTCAACACGCTGATCCTGCTGACGTCCGGCACCACCGTCACCTGGGCGCACCACGCGCTGATCCACAACCAGCGCGGTGGCGAGAAGACCGGGCTGTGGGGCATGATCGGCGTCGGCAACCGCGACGGCGTGCTCAAGGGCCTCTGGCTGACCGTCATCCTCGGCGCGCTGTTCAGCGCGATCCAGGCCTATGAGTACATGCACGCGCCGTTCCCGTTCAAGGGGATCAACTATGGCGCGGCGTTCTTCATGGCGACCGGGTTCCACGGCTTCCACGTCCTCATCGGCACGATCTTCCTGATCGTCTGCCTCGTCCGCGCCTATAAGGGCGACTTCACCCCCCGCCAGCATTTCGGCTTCGAGGCCGCGGCCTGGTACTGGCATTTCGTCGACGTCGTCTGGCTGTTCCTGTTCGTCACCGTCTATGTCTGGGGCGGCTGGGGCGCCCCCGTCCACGGCGGTTGAGCGTTCACGCCCACCCCCTCCCTGCCTACCACCCCGGCGAAGGCCGGGGCCCAGTTGGCAAGGCCGCGGTAACGAAGCGCTGCCCTCAGTCAGCAACGCCCCCCAACTGGGCCCCGGCCTCCGCCGGGGAGGTGGCATCTGGCGAACCGCGCGCCCTTCTCACCCTGTTCTCCCGCGAAGGCGGGAGCCCAGCCTGGCTCCCAACCCTCGCGGCGAGACATACCGGGCAAGGCGACCGCGCATGACCCCCGACCCCTACCCCCTCGCCTCAGCCCCCCCGATCGCCCAGGTCGCGCTCAAGGGCCTGTGCCCGCGCTGCGGCAAGCCCACCCTCTTCGCCAGATGGGCCGAATTCGCCGACCGCTGCTCCAATTGCGGCCTCGATTTCAGCAAGTTCAACGTCGGTGACGGCCCCGCCGCGTTCCTGACGCTGATCCTCGGCGCGATCGTCGTCGCGCTCGCGATCACGCTCGAGCTGACGCTGCACCCGCCGCTCTGGGTGCACATGCTGGTCTGGATCCCGTTCACCGCCGCGGGCGTCATCCTGTCGCTCCGCGCCGCCAAGGGTGCGCTCATGTCCGCCGAATATCGCAACGCCGCGCGCGAGGGTCGCAGCCAGCCGTGACGACCACCCGACGTTTCCCCGTCCTCCCGACGCTGCTCGTCGCGGTCGCGGTCGCGGCGATGATCGCGCTCGGCCTGTGGCAATTGCTCGACCGCCTCCCGAAAAAGGAGGCGTTCCTCGCGCAGCTCGCCGCCAACCCCGCGCGTCCGCCGATGGCGTTCCCGAGCCTCCCCGACGAGACGCTTCTGTTCCGCCGCGCGACGGGCGTCTGCCTCGAGCCGACCGCGATCCGCCTCGCCGGCGCGGGCAAGGCGGGCTTTCGCGTCATCGCCGACTGCCGCACCGGCGCCGAGGGCCCCGGCATGATCGTCCAGCTCGGCACGACGCGCGATCCGAAGCTCAAACCCCAATGGTCCGGCGGCGCGGTCTCGGGCTATATCACCCACGCCCCCGACGGCCGCTCGCTGATCGGTTCGCTGTTCGACCCGACCCCGGCGCGGCTGATGCTCGTCGCCGACACGCCGCCCGCCGGTCTCGCCCCCAACGGCAAGCCCGACCTCGACGCGGTCCCGAACAACCATCTCGCCTATGCCGGCCAGTGGTTCTTCTTCGCCGCCATCGCCGCGATCATTTATGTCCTGGCACTGGGCAGGCGCGGCAAGGTTGTGTCGAAAGCTGCGTCCCGCTAACCGGCTTGGCCATGCGTTACATCAGCACCCGCGGCTCGGCCCCCGTCCTCGATTTCGAAGCGGCGACGCTCGCCGGTCTCGCATCCGATGGCGGCCTCTACCTCCCCGAGACATGGCCGACGATGACCCGCGACGAGATCGCCGCGCTCGCCGGCCTCTCCTATGTCGACACCGCGGTCGCCGTCATGGCGCCGTTCGTCGGCGACGCGATGACCCGCGACGAGCTGAAGGCGCTCTGCGACCAGGCCTATGGCCGCTTCTCGCACGCCGCGGTCGTCCCGCTGGTCCAGCTCGACCATGACCAGTGGCTGCTCGAACTCTTCCACGGCCCGACGCTCGCGTTCAAGGACGTCGCGCTCCAGCTGCTCGGCCTCTTCTTCGAACGCTTTCTCGCGGGCACCACCAAGCGCCTGACGATCGTCGGCGCGACCAGCGGCGACACCGGCTCGGCCGCGATCGACGCGGTGGCGGGGCGCGAGGGCATCGACATCTTCATGCTCCACCCCGCCGGCCGCATCTCGGACGTGCAGCGCCGCCAGATGACGACGGTGCTCAGCCCCAATGTCTACAACATCGCGATCGAAGGCAGCTTTGACGACGCGCAGGCGCTCGTGAAGGCGATGTTCAACGACCCCGGCTTCTCCGACCGGTTCGCGCTGTCGGCGGTGAACTCGATCAACTGGGCCCGGCTGATGGCGCAGGTCGTGTACTTCTTCTACGCCGCGGTCCGCCTCGGCGCGCCCGACCGCGCGGTCGCCTTCTCCGTGCCGACGGGCAATTTCGGCGACGTCTTCGCGGGCTATGTCGCCGCCCGCATGGGCCTTCCCGTCGCGCGGCTGATCGTCGCCACCAACGTCAACGACATCCTCCACCGCGCGCTCAGCAGCGGCGACTATTCGAAGACCGGCGTCGAACAGACCCCGACCCCGTCGATGGACATCCAGGTCAGCTCGAACTTCGAACGCCTGCTGTTCGACCTCGGCGGCCGCGACGGCTCGGCGCTCGCCGCACAGATGGCAGGCTTCGAATCGTCTGGCGCGATGCGGCTCACCAACGCGCAGTCGCAGGGGGCGGCGGCGCTGTTCCAGAGCGACCGCGTCGATCTCGACGACATGACGCTCGCGATGCGCTGGGCGCATGAGCATGCCGGCCAGGTGATCGACCCGCACACCGCGATCGGCCTCGCCGCCGGGCTGCGTACCGAGGTGCCGCCCGGCACCCCCGTCGTCACGCTCGCCACCGCGCATCCCGCCAAGTTCCGCGACGCGGTCGAGCGCGCGACCGGCGTCCGGCCGTCGCTCCCCGCGCGTGTCGGCGACCTGTTCCAGCGCGAGGAGGGCTACGTCACGCTGCCTGCGACCTTCGACGCGATCACCGCATACATCGCTGACCGCGCAAAGCCGTCGGCATGAAGACGCTCGACACCCTCATCGGCGAACCCTGGGCCGATTACGGCCTGATCGATTCGGGGCACGGCAAGAAGCTCGAACGCTATGGCCGCTTCCGCTTCATCCGCCCCGAACCGCAGGCGATGTGGGCCCCCGCCTCGACCGACTGGAAGGCGCAGGGCGAGTTCGTCCCCGGCTCGGACGAGGATGGCGGCGGCCGCTGGGAATTCTCGGAACCCGTGCCCCGCGAAGGCTGGACGCTCAAATGGAACGAGGTGTCCTACACCGCGCAGACCACCCCCTTCCGCCATCTCGGCTTCTTCCCCGACATGGCGCCGGTGTGGAGCTGGATGCGTGAGCGCGTCGCCGGGCTCGACAGTCCGGAATGCATGAACCTGTTCGGCTATACCGGCGTCGGCACGCTCGCGATGGCGACCAAGGGCGTCCGCATGGTCCATGTCGATGCGTCGAAGAAATCGGTCGAGGCGGCCAAGGCCAATGCGCGGCTGTCGGGCATGGCCGACGCGCCGATCCGCTGGATGACCGACGACGCCGCCAAGTTCGTCGCGCGCGAGGTTCGTCGCGGCCGCCGCTATGACGGCATCCTGCTCGACCCGCCGAAATATGGCCGCGGTCCCGAGGGCGAGGTCTGGCGGCTCGAGGAGGATCTCCCCCGCCTCATCGCCGACTGCCGCAAGCTGCTCGACGAGAATTCGCGCTTCCTGTTCCTGACCGTCTACGCGGTCCGCATGTCCGCGCTCGCGATCGGCGAACTGCTCAACCAGGTCTTCGCCGACCTGCCCGGCAAGGTCGAAGCGGGCGAACTCGGCGTCCGCGAGGAAACCCGCGGCCTCACCCTCCCCACCGCCATCTGGGCCCGCTGGTCCCGCG
>NZ_JPJC01000279.1:0-656 GCF_000733135.1 Sphingomonas sp. FUKUSWIS1 | reverse complement strand
GGCGGCTGTGCGGCGGGGATCAGCGCGGCGACGCCGGTCCGCCAGACCAGTTCCTCGAGCATCGTCCCCGGCATCGCGACGAAGCCAATCATCGCGGCGACCGCGACGAGCAATGCTGCGGCGACGGGAAGGTGGCGGATCGGGGACTGTCGATGGAATTCGGTCATGCCATGGTCCGTCATTCGGCCTGTATCAGCCGATGGTAAAGCGGTTCGTAACGCAAAATGTTTGACGACCAGTTACGGTCGCGCTCGACGAACGCCCGCGCGCGCTGGCGGCGCGACGGCCAGTCCGCGCGATCGTCGAACATCCCCGCCAGTGCCGCCGCGATCGCTGGCGGATCGTCGGGTGGGAACAGCGTGCCCGTATCCCCGTCACGAATCAACTCGCGGTGTCCGCCGACGTCCGACGCGGCCACCATCCGCCCCTGCGCCATCGCCTCGAGCGGCTTGAGCGGCGTCACCAGATCGGTCAGCCGCATCCGCTTGCGCGGATAGGCGAGGATGTCGATCAGCCCGTAATAGCGCTCGACCTCCGCATGCGGCACCCGGCCGACGAAATGGATCGCGTCCGCGACCGGCGAGGCCGCAGCCTGCGCCGCCAGCGCATCCGCCATCGGCCCGCCCCCGACCAGCAGCAGCCGCGCGTCCGGCCGT
>NZ_JPJC01000278.1:1554-5235 GCF_000733135.1 Sphingomonas sp. FUKUSWIS1 | reverse complement strand
CGGGCGAACCGGCCCGAGGACCCTTATCATGACGCCCGAGCCATGAAGACGCTGACGCTGCTGCGCCATGCCAAGTCGGGCTGGGACGACACGGTCTCGCGCGATTTCGACCGGCCGCTGAACGCCAAGGGCCGCCGCGCCGCGACGATCATCGGGCGGCAGATGCGCACATTGTCGCTCGCGTTCGACCATGTCGCCGCCTCGCCCGCGGTCCGCGTCGTCGAGACGCTCGACGAGATCGTCGCGGGCTATGGACGCACGCTGGCACCCGACTGGGACCGGCGGCTGTATCTGGCGTCGGCGGGGACGATCCTCGACCTCGTCCGCGATCTGCCGCGCGCCGTCGATCGCGCGCTGGTGATCGGGCATAATCCGGGGCTTGAGGATCTCGTCCTGCTGCTGACCCCAGACGTGACCCACCCGTTCCGCGACGCGGTTGAGGACAAATATCCGACCGCAAGTCTTGCCGAGCTGCAGTTCGACATCGACGACTGGGACGATCTGACGAGCGGATCGGCGCGGTTCACCCGCTTCGTGCGGCCGCGCGATCTCGATCCGACGCTGGGCCCCGACGCGGACTGACGCGTCGGGCCGGACTCGTCAGCCCTTGCCCTCGAGCTTGGCCTTCAGCCCCGAAAACGCGTTGACCGGCTGATATTCATCCTCGCTGATCACCCCGGCGGCGCGCAGTGCGGCCGCGGCGTTGGGGCCGCGGGGAAAGGGATCGAGCGCCAGCGCGAGCGTCTCGGCCGCCGCTTCCCCCAGATCGACCGCACCGCCATCGATCGGCACGGTGTCGAGCGCATCGTCCGACAATTCGATCTCGCCGTCGACCGCGCCGAAATCATCGACGAAGCGCAGCGCGACAGGTTCGTCGATCGTCGCGGTGAGCGGTTCGTCGGTCACCGAACAGGCCTGCACGACCTTAGCCGTCACATGCCCCTTGGCGACGATCCCGCTCGTGTCGCGACGGATCGTGAAGCGCGCCTCGAGCAGGTCGACCGACAGGATCGCAAACCGCGCGGCAAGCTTGCGGCGTTCCTCGGGCGTCGCGGCGAAGGTCACACTGCGATCGCGCTCGCCGATCGTGTCGAGTCGCTCGGGGCGGCTGAATTCGGGGGTCATGGCAGCTCTCCGGCGAGTAGGGTTGATAGCGGGACGCCGGCGAGCGCGGCGTGGAAGTCGGTGAGCGCCGTGCGGACATGCGCGAGCGCTGCGGGCGCGGGCGGATCGCCGCGATAGAGGTTGCGGACCAGCGGCGCGTCGAGATCGCCCGCGGCAAGTCCGTCGCGATAGGCGCCGAGCCGCCCGCCGAGCATGCTCATCATCCGGCCGATATGCTTGCCGACAATGATGTCGCCGATTCCGAGCTCGCGCAGCTGCCCGTCCATGTCGTCGACGAAGCGTTCCGCGAGTCGCGCGGCGGGCTCACCCCCCGACGGCTCCGATTCCATCCGCAGCATGACGAGCGCGAGGACCGCGGCGATCATGTCGAAGCGGCCGTCGACCGTGTCGGGCACCTGCCCGTCGCGATACCAGTGCTCCGCGCGCGCGCGCTGCACGACCGCGGTATAAAGTGGCAGCGCCTCGTCGTGCTTCTCGCCCAATAGCCTGCCGAACCAGCCCAAATCCTGTCGCCTTCCCGTCGCCAATGCGCGGCGGCTTGTTTGCCTGCGCAACCTCGCATATCGAGGCGATCCGCGGCCGATGCAATCGTGCTGCCGCCAGTATCGCGTGACCCCGCCCCGGGAGAGTATATGAGCGTCCTTTCATTCCGCCTGACACGCCGTACGGCCAGCGTCGCGGCGCTCGCGCTCGTCGGCCTGACGAGCGCAGGCTGCACGCAGCTTCGCTCGCATCAGGGCTATGTGGTCGATGTCGACCTCGTCAACTCGGTCCAGCCTGGCGTCGACAACCGTCAGTCGGTGCTCCAGACGCTCGGCAAGCCGACGCTCGCGGGGCAGTTCGACCAGGGTGACTGGTATTATCTGGCACGCGATAGCCGCAACCTGGCATTCCGCAACCCGCGCCCGAACGCGCAGATCACGCTGCAGATCAGCTTCGACCAGCAGGGCACCGTCACCGCGATCCGTCGCGGCGGGCTCGATCAGGTCGCCTCGATCAGCCCCGATGGCAAGACGACGCCGACGCTGGGTCGCCAGCGCGGCTTCTTCCAGGATCTGTTCGGCAATATCGGCTCGGTCGGTGCCCCCGGCACGGGCGGCGGCGGTGGCGCCAATACGGGTACGGGCCGCACGCGGCCCTAACGCTACCGGGCGGTCGCGGACTTTGCAGACTCGTACCTTCGCGCTAGGGCGCGGGGCATGACCGACGAGCTCCGCACCGCCGCCCTGGAATCCAAAGCCTGGCCGTATGAGGAGGCGCGCAAACTCCTCAAGCGCTATCCGCAGGGCAAGCAGGGCGCGCCGATCCTGTTCGAGACCGGCTATGGCCCGTCGGGCCTGCCGCATATCGGCACATTCAACGAAGTGCTGCGCACGACGATGGTGCGTAACGCCTTCCACGCGCTGAGCGACACGCCGACCCGGCTGATCGCGTTTTCGGACGACATGGACGGGTTGCGCAAGGTACCCGACAACGTCCCCAATGGCGACATGCTCGCCACGCATCTCGGCAAGCCACTGACGCAGATCCCCGATCCGTTCGGCACCCATTCGAGCTTTGCCGCGCACAACAACGCGATTTTGCGCGAATTTCTCGACCGCTACGGCTTCGATTACGAGTTCGCGTCGTCGACCGAATATTACACCAGCGGGCGCTTCGACGAGGCGCTGAAGGGGGTGCTGCGGCATTTCCAAGGCATCCAGGACGTGATGCTGCCGACGCTCCGCGCCGAGCGCCGCGCGACCTATTCGCCGGTGCTGCCGATCTCGCCGACCAGCGGCATCGTGTTGCAGGTACCGATCGAGGTGATCGATGCCGAGGCCGGGCTGATCGCGTTCGAGGATGATGGGCAGCGGATCGAGCAGAGCGTGCTCGGCGGCAAGGCCAAGCTGCAGTGGAAGGTCGACTGGGCGATGCGCTGGGTCGCACTCGGCGTCGATTACGAGATGGCGGGCAAGGACCTGATCGATTCGGTGACGCAGTCGTCGAAGATCGCGCGCGTGCTCGGCGGCCGCCCACCCGAGGGCTTCAACTACGAGATGTTCCTCGACGAGAATGGCGAGAAGATCTCGAAGTCCAAGGGCAATGGCCTCAGCCTCGACCAGTGGCTGACCTATGGCCCGCAGGAATCGCTGGCGTTCTACGCCTATCGCGAGCCGAAAAAGGCCAAGTCGCTGCACATGGGCGTGATCCCGCGCGCGGTGGACGAATATTGGCAGTTCCGCGGCAATTATGCCGGCCAGGATCTGAAGCAGAAGCTCGGCAATCCGGTCCACCATATCCATGACGGCAAGCTGCCCGAGGGCGAGTTGCCGGTGACGTTCGGGCTGCTGCTCAACCTCGTCGGCGTGATGGGCGATGCGAGCAAGGCGCAGGTCTGGGGCTATCTGGCGAATTACGTCCCCGATGCGTCGGCGGAGAGCTATCCCGAGCTCGACAAGCTGATCGACCATGCGCTGGCGTACGGCCGCGATTTTGTCGCGCCGACGCTCAAGCGGCGTGCACCCGAAGGCGTCGAGATCGCGGCGCTCGAGCGGCTCGATGCCGAACTCGCCG
>NZ_JPJC01000278.1:0-1471 GCF_000733135.1 Sphingomonas sp. FUKUSWIS1 | reverse complement strand
CTGCCCGCCGATGCGAGCGCCGAGGATGTGCAGAACATCGTCTACGAGATCGGCAAGACCGGCGGGTTCGAGACCCTGCGCGACTGGTTCAAGGCGCTGTACGAGACGCTGCTCGGCTCCGAACAGGGGCCGCGCATGGGCAGTTTCATCGCGCTGTACGGGATCGACAATTCGCGCAAGCTGATCGCGGAGGCGCTCGCCCGCCCCGCTGCCTGACACTCCTTACGAGGGTATACCCGATGCGCATGTTCTTCGACGACCGGCAGCGGGCGCATGCGCCGACGCAGGAGCTGCACAATGGCGGCTTCACGACCTATGCGGAGATGCCCGCGCGGGTCGATGCGATCCTGGCGGCGCTGGGGCCGGTCGAAACGCCGGCGGATCGCGGCGAGGCGCCGATCCTCGCGGTGCATTCGGCGGCCTATGTCGCGTTCCTGAAAGACGCGGCGCGGTTGTGGCGCGAGGCGGGGCGGACGGGGGATGCGATACCCTATGCGTTTCCGATCCGCGCGCGGCGGCCGCTCGACCTGACGCGGATCGATGCGCTGATCGGCGCGCACAGCTTTGACGCAACGACGCCGATCACCCCCGACAGCTGGACCGCCTCCTATGGCAGCGCGCAGTCGGCGCTGGCCGCGACGCACGCGGTGCTGGAGGGCGACCGCGCGGCGTTCGCGCTGTGCCGGCCGCCCGGCCATCATGCGGGCGCGGACTATTGCGGCGGCTATTGCCATCTCAACACCGCGGCGATCGCGGCGCAGGCGGCACGCGACGCGGGTGTCGCGCGCGTCGCGATCCTCGACATCGACTATCATCACGGCAACGGCACGCAGGACATCTTCTACGACCGCAGCGATGTGTTCTACGCTTCGGTCCATGCCGATCCGCGGACCGACTATCCCTTCTTCTGGGGGCATGCGGACGAGACGGGGGACGGCGACGGTCTGGGCGCGACGCTCAACCTGCCTTTGCCCCACGGCACAACGATCGACGCGTTTCGCACGGCGCAGACGACCGCGCTCGACGCGATCGCGACGTTCGATCCGGGTCTGCTCGTCGTCAGCTTCGGCGCGGATACGTGGGAGGGGGATCCGATCTCGCATTTCGCGCTGACCACGCCCGATTATGCGGTGCTGGCGCGCGATATCGCGGCGCGCGGCTGGCCGACTGCGATCGTCATGGAGGGCGGCTATGCGGTCGATGCGCTCGGCCACAATGTCGACAGCTTCCTGCGGGGATTCTGACATTTCAGGGACGGGTATCGCGGCGGGGACGCCGGCCTATCGCGGGCTGACGCTGGCGATGTTGTTCGCGGGGTTCTCGACCTTCTCACTACTCTATTCGGTGCAACCCCTGCTGCCGTCGTTCGCCGCGCAGTTCGGGCTCAGCGCGGAGGCGGCGTCGCTCGCGGTCTCGCTGGCAACCGGGCCGCTCGCGATCGGGATCCTGTTCGCAGGGGCCGTGTCCGACC
>NZ_JPJC01000277.1:12781-17963 GCF_000733135.1 Sphingomonas sp. FUKUSWIS1 | reverse complement strand
GGCGGGCGGTGCTCTCGGGCGCGCCCTGCATCGCCTCGATCGCGACGCCGCTCTCCTCTTCGCCCGCCTGCGCGGTACGCTGGATCGCTGCCGAGAAGCGCGACGCGACGGCGCGCGGGATCTCGAACGCGGTCTCGTTCGGGCCGATGCGGATCGCACCGATCTCGGACTTGGTGATGTGCCCGCGACGGCAGATCAGCGGCAGGATCCAGCGCGGATCGGCGTTCTGGCGACGACCGATGTCCATGCGGAACCAGACCGTGTCCTCGAAGCCCGCGCGCGGACCCTGCGAACGATCGTCGCTGACCGACTGTTTGCTCTGGTCGATCAGGTCCTCGGCCTGCGGCATCGTCGCGCGGTGCATGTGCACCAGCGCCGCGGCGATATCCTCAGGCGTCTTCTCGGCCATCAGGCGGGTCGCGAGCTCGCGATCCTCGTCCTCGACCTCGACCGGCTGCATCAGCATCGTGATCAGACGCTCATGGTCGTTCTTCCGGATGTCCTCGGCGGTCGGGGCGTTGACCCACTCCGCGTTGATCTTCGCACCTTTCAGCATCATGTCGACACGACGGCGACGCGGGAACGGCACGATCAGCACGGCGGTGCCCTTCTTGCCCGCACGACCGGTACGACCCGAGCGATGCTGGAGCGTCTCGGCATCGCGTGGCAGTTCGACGTGAACGACGAGGCTGAGCGTCGGCAGATCGATGCCGCGCGCGGCGACGTCGGTCGCGACGCAGACGCGCGCACGGCGATCGCGCAGGGCCTGGAGCGCGGCGTTACGCTCGTTCTGCGAATGCTCACCCGACAGCGCGACCGCGGCGAAACCGCGCTCGACCAGGCTCGCATGCAGATGGCGGACGTTATCGCGCGTCGCGCAGAACAGCATCGCCGTCTCCGCTTCGTGGAAGCGCAGCAGGTTGATCACCGCATGCTCGATCTCGGACGGCGAGACCGTGACGGCCTGGTACGAGATGTCGCCATGACCGCGATCCTCGCCGACGGTCGAGATCCGCACCGCGTCGCGCTGGTAGCGCTTGGCAAGCGCGACGATCGGCCGCGGCATCGTCGCCGAGAACAGCAGGGTACGGCGCTGCTCGGGCGACGCGTCGAGGATCTGCTCGAGATCCTCGCGGAAGCCCATGTCGAGCATCTCGTCGGCTTCGTCGAGCACCGCGACCTTCAGGGCCGACAGGTCGAGCGCGCCGCGCTCGAGATGGTCGCGCAGACGGCCAGGCGTGCCGACGACGATATGCGCGCCGTGCGCGAGGCTGCGACGCTCCTTCGAGGCATCCATCCCGCCGACGCAGGTCGAAATGCGCGCACCCGCCTTGGCATAGAGCCACATCAGCTCGCGGCTGACCTGCAGCGCGAGTTCGCGCGTCGGGGCGATGCAGAGCACAAGCGGCTTGTGCGGCGCTGGCAGGCGCTGGACGCCGTCCTCGCCTGCTTCACCGAGCAGTTCGCCGGCCATGGCGAGGCCGAACGCGACGGTCTTGCCCGAACCGGTCTGTGCGGACACGACGAGATCGCGACCGACCGCATTCTCCTCGATCACATGCGCCTGGACGGGGGTGAGCGCGGTATAGCCACGCGCGGCGAGCGCTTCGGAAAGAAGCGACGGAATATTTGAAAAAGGCATGTACGTCCTAATTGGTGGCCGGCTTGACGCTACGGCAAAGCACTGGCGTGGTGGTCCCTACAGGACTTGGCCCGCGGCCCACCCGCTCGCCCATGCCCATTGGAAGTTGTAGCCGCCGAGCCACCCTGTGACATCGACCGCTTCGCCGACCGCATACAGGTTTTTTACGCGTTTGGCTTCCATTGTTTGTGAAGAAAGCTCAGCAGTGCTGATTCCGCCCGCCGTCACCTCCGCCTTGGCATAGCCTTCGCTGCCATTTGGCGTGAATTGCCAATGGCTTAGCGCACGCTCGGCGTCCTGCAGCCGGCGATCGGTGAGCGTGGAAATCTCCCCCGTCATCCCCAGCCGCTCGCTCAGCGTCTCCGCGAGTCGGTCGGGCAGCGTCCCCCCGAGCAGTTTGCGCAGCGTCGTACGCGGCGTGGTGCGCTTCGCCGCGGGGAGCCAGCCGGAGTCCCGGTCGGGGACAAAATCGATGCCCACCGGCTGGCCATGCCGCCAATAGGACGAGGCCTGCAGGATCGCCGGGCCCGACAGCCCGCGATGCGTGAACAGCGCCGCCTCGCGAAACGCGGTCTTGCCGGCCGTCGCAACGACATCGGCGGCGACGCCCGACAATTCGCGAAACAGGATCTCGTCGCCGCCGAGCGTCAGCGGGACGAGCGCGGGCCGCGGCTCGACCACCTTCAACCCGAATTGCCGCGCCAGATCATAGGCAAAACCGGTCGCGCCCATCTTCGGGATCGACGGCCCACCGGTCGCGATCACCAGCGCGGGCGCGGTGACCGCGCGGCCGTCGATCGCGACGCGGTAGCCGCCGTCACCCTGCTCGACCGCAGTGACGCCGCGTCCCAGCGACAGGTCGACCCGCCCCTTGTCGCATTCATCGAGCAGCATCTCGACGATCTGTTTCGCCGAGCCATCGCAGAACAGCTGCCCCAGCGTCTTTTCGTGCCACGCGATCCCGTAGGACTCGACGAGGGCGAGGAAATCCTGCGCGGTGTAGCGACCGAGCGCGGACTTGGCGAAATGCGGATTGGCGGAGATATAGCGGTCGGCGGCGGTGTGCATGTTGGTGAAATTGCACCGCCCGCCGCCCGAGATCAGGATCTTCTTCCCCGCCTGCTCGGCATGGTCGACGAGTAGGACTCGCCGCCCGCGCTGCCCCGCGACCGCGGCGCACATGAGCCCGGCGGCGCCCGCCCCGAGGATGATCGCGTCATAGTCGGACAAGGTTCGCTCCGTGCGGCGCGGGGTGCCGGCCGCTGGTCAAAGGTGTTTCCCCGCGAAGGCGGGACCCGGACTGGGCTCCCGCCTTTGCGGGAGAACAAGGCCGGATGTAGCGCGTTCGGGATCGCCCATATAGGCGCCACCGGCTCCTAACGAAAGCACCACCCCGGCGAAGGCCGGGGCCCAGTTGGGGGACGGCAATGACGCACGTCGCGCGCCGTTACCCCCACCTCGCCAACTGGACCCCGGCCCCCGCCGGGGTAGTGAATTCTTCAATCGTCATCCTGACAAAAGTCAGGATCCAGAGCCACAAGCGGCGACGCCGGCGGCTCTGGATCCTGGATCACGTCCAGGATGACTAAAAAATCAGCGCAGCTTCGCGATATTCAGCGAATCTTCCTTCGCCCGCGTCTTCACCGATTCCTCGCTCCGCGTCAGCGCCTTGGCGATCGCCTTCAGCGCCATGCCCTTCTTGGCGAGCGTGTGCAGCTTCTGGATCTCGTCCTGGGTCCAGGGCTGGCGGTGCCGTTCGAATTTTGCCTCGGCCATTATGCGATCTCCACTATCTCGATCGCATCCGCCTTGCCGGCAAACGCGACCGTCTCGCCCACTGCGGCGCCCATCAGCGCGCGCGCGAGCGGGGCGGAGAAAGCGAGGCGATCCTCGCCCGGCTCGGCCTCGTCGCCGCCGACGATCGCGATCGTCCGTTCCGCGCCGTTCATCCGCACGCGCACCGACGATCCGATCCCGACCTCACCCTCTTCGGGCTCCGGCGCGAGCTCTGCCGTCGTCTGCCGTGTGTGCCAGTAGCGCAGGTCGCGCAGCAGAACCTTGCGTGCTTCCTCGTCGGTCTCGGCCGCCACCGCCGCCTCGATCGTCTCGACGCGCTCGCCGATCAGCGCAAGGCCGCGCGCCGTGACCAGATTGGGCCCCGGCGCGATCGGCTGTTCGAACTTCGGCTCAAGATGTTCCTCGTCGCTTTCACGGCGAAACGCGACGCTCATGCGCTTACTTCAGACATGCGACGATCCCGGCGATCGCCGCCAGCGTGCCATCGACATTCTTCACCTTCACGACGTCGAGCCCGAGCTGCTCGGCCGGATAGTCGTTGCCGCCCGGGAAGATCGCGTCGCCGATGAACATCATCTTGTCGAGCGCGATGCCGCTCGCCTCGTTGAGCTTCTTCAGGCCATACGCCTTGTCGACACCTTCGCGCGTGATGTCGATCGAGGTCGCGCCGCCCATGTTGATCGACAGACCCGGCAGACGCTGGCGCAGATCGGCCTGGATCACCTTGCGCTTGGCGAAATCGGGATCCCAGCTGTGTTTGGCGTCGATCGGTGCTTCCTGGCCGAGCGCGGAGAAGGTGATCTGGCTGCCGCGATCCTCGATCCGCTCGCCCCAGGTCTGCTCGGGGACGAACCCGGTCGCCTCGAGCGACTCATCGAACGCCTTCAGGATCTTCTGCTTCTCGTCGTCCTCGAACAGCTCGGCATAGACCGCACGCCAGGCGTCGTCGAACCGGTACAGCTTGGTGCCGGTCGTCGGCATCAGCCACAGCTTGGTGCGATCAGCGCGCTCGGGCAGGCGGCTCGCGACCTGCTTTTCGAACTGCGGCCAGTCGCCACCCGAGATCACCGCGACATGCGCGACGTCGAGCAGGTCGGCGAGCGCCTCGCCCATCGGCTCCTGCAAGGGCTGCTTGCTTTCGGCCAGCGTTCCGTCGAGGTCAAAGGCAACCAACTCTTTCATGCGGAAACTCCAGTCAGGATAAATGTATCGATCGCGTGCGCGACGCCATCGGCATCGTTCGCGGTGGTAATCTCGTGCGCGACGTCGCGGACGGACTGCGGCGCATTGCCCATCGCGATCGCCAGCCTGGCCCGCTTGAGCATCGCGATGTCGTTCGCCTGGTCGCCGATCGCCGCGGTCCGCGTCAGGCTGATGCCGAACGCGTCCGCGAGTTCCTCGATCCCGCTGCCCTTGTTGCCCGCCACGGGCGTGATGTCGAGATAATAGGTCTGGCTCTGGACGATCGTCGCCTGCGCGTCGAATTTCGCTGCGACCTTGGCGTGCAGGTCGCGCAGCAGGTCCTCGTCGTCGCTGACGAACGTCACCTTGTCCGCCTTGCCGAGCAGGTCGGTGAAGTCGGCGACGATCACCGGATCCTGCGCCGAGGCCTTGCGCTCGCTGTCGACATGCCCGCCCTGGTCGGTGCTGGCATACCAGACGTCGTCGGCGAAGATCCAGGTATCGACGGGGGCGTCACCGATGATCTCCATCGCGCCGCGCACGACGTCGATATCGACCATG
>NZ_JPJC01000277.1:11488-12671 GCF_000733135.1 Sphingomonas sp. FUKUSWIS1 | reverse complement strand
CCCGCCGTTGAACGCGCCCATCGGCTCGTCGATGCCGAGCAGGTCGGCGATCGGCATCATGCCTGACCGCGGCCGCGCGCTGATGATCGTGAAGCCCAGGCCCGCCGCCTTCAGCCGTTTGACCGCATCGACCGTCGCGGGTGCGACCTTCTTGTCCTTGTCGACGAGCGTGCCGTCGACGTCGGACACCAGGAGCTTGATGCTCACTGGGGCATCTCGACATGCCCGCCAAAGCCGAAGCGCATCGCCGACAACAGCTTGTCACCGAACGTATGGTCGACCCGGCTGCGATAGCGTGCGTAGAGCGCGGCGCTCAGCACGTTGGCGGGCACCTTCTCTTCCATCGCCGCGTCGATCGTCCACTGACCCTCGCCCGAATCCGCGACGCTGCCGCTGAACCCCTCGAGCGTGCCGTCCTTGGCCAGCGCGATCGCCGACAGGTCGAGCAGCCACGACGAGATCACGCTGCCGCGACGCCACACTTCGGCGACGTCGGTCAGGTTGATGTCGAAGCGCTGGTCCTCGGCGACATGCTCGCCCGACTTGCCCTTGAGGATGTCGAAGCCCTCGGCATAGGCCTGCATCAGGCCGTATTCGATACCGTTATGGACCATCTTGACGAAATGCCCGGCACCCGGAGGGCCGGCGTGGATATAGCCCTTTTCCGCACGCGGATCGGCCTGCCCCTCGATGCGGCCCGGCGTGCGGACGATCTCGCCCATGCCCGGTGCCAGCGTGTCGAAGATCGGATCGAGATAATCGACCGTCTCCGTCTCGCCGCCGATCATCATGCAATAGCCGCGCTCGAGGCCCCAGACGCCGCCCGACGTGCCGACGTCGACATAGCGGATGCCCTTTTCGGCGAGCTCCTTCGCGCGGCGGACGTCGTCCTTGTAGAAGCTGTTGCCGCCATCGATGATGATGTCGCCCTCGGCGGCCTTTTCGGCGATCGCCTGTACGGTCTGCTCGGTCGGCTCGCCCGCGGGCACCATCACCCACCAGATCGCCGGCGTGTCGAGCTTGCCGCGCATGTCGTCGAGCGAGTCCGCGCCGATCGCGCCATCCGCCGCGAGCTTCTTCACCGCCTCCGCATCGCGATCGAACGCGACGACCTCATGGCCGTTCTTCATCAACCGGCGCGCGATATTGCCGCCCATCCGGCCGAGGCCGATCAGTCCGATCT
>NZ_JPJC01000277.1:752-11335 GCF_000733135.1 Sphingomonas sp. FUKUSWIS1 | reverse complement strand
CCCTCTCCCCAACGGGGAGAGGGAGCAGAAGGGTCAGGCCGTCGCGGGCTGCTTCTTCGCGATCGACCCGAGCAGGTCGTCGAACGCCTTCACGAACGAGGCGACGCCCTCTTCGACCAGCGTGCCGGTCACGCCGGTCAGGTCGAGGCCCAGCCGCTCGGCTTCCGCCAGCACATGCTTCGCGCCGTCGACATCCGCGGTGATCGTCTCCGCCGCAGTGCCATGGTCGCGAAACGCGTCCATCGTCTTTGGCGGCATCGTGTTGACCGTGTCAGGGCCGATCAGCGTGTCGATGTAGAGCGTGTCGGGATAGCTCGGATCCTTGACCCCGGTCGACGCCCACAATAGCCGCTGCGGCTGAGCGCCCTTGGCGGCGAGCGCCTGCCAGCGATCCGACTTCAGGAAGTCGAGATACCATTGATACGCCATCTTGGCGTTGGCGATCGCGACCTTGCCGCGCACCGCCTTCAGCGCATCCGCCTCGGCATCACCCTTTTCGAGCCGTGCATCGATCTGCTTGTCGATCATCGTATCGATCCGGCTGACGAAGAAGCTCGCAACGCTGGCGATCTTGTCGATCGGCTTGCCCTCGGCAACGCGCTTCTCGAGTCCTGCGGCATAAGCCTCGGCGACGCGGACATAGGCGTCGATCGAGAACAGCAGCGTGACGTTGACGTTGATCCCTTCCGAGATCGCAGTCGAGATTGCCGGGCCGCCCGCGAGCGTCCCCGGGATCTTGATCATCAAGTTCGGCCGGTTGACCGCCGCCCACAGCTTGCGCGCCTCGGCGATCGTCGCGTCGGTATCGTCCGAGATATAGGGCGACACTTCGAGGCTGACATAGCCGTCCTTCGCGTCGAGCCGGTCATACACGGGCTTCAGCGTCTCCGCCGCCGCCTTGATGTCCTGGATCGCGAGATGCTCGTAGCGGTCGATCGTCGCCGCGCCGGGATTCTCCTTGTCGAACTTCGCGAGCGTCGAGTCATAGGCGTCGCCATGCCCCATCGCCTTTTCGAAGATGGACGGGTTGGAGGTGACACCGGTCAGCCCGTCCTCATCGACCAGCTTCTGGAGACCGCCGGCCTCCAGGAACTTCCGATCGACGAAATCGAGCCACACCGCCTGGCCGAAGCCTTCGAGATCGTTGAGCGCACCCATCACTTGGTCTCCATAACCTGGCGGGCAACCTTGACGACATTGTCGACGGTGAACCCGAACTTGTCCTGCAGTTTGGCGAGCGGTGCCGAGGCACCGAAAGTCGACATCGTCACGGTCGCGCCGTCGAGCCCGACATAGCGATCCCAGCCGATCGACCCGGCCATCTCGATCGCGACGCGGGCGCGCACGCCCCGCGGCAACACGCTTTCCTTGTACGCGGCGTCCTGCAGCTCGTAGCGATACCAGCTCGGCATCGACACGACCCGGCTCTTCACGCCGTCCGCGACCAGCTTCTCATGCGCCTCGACCGCCAGCGACACTTCGCTGCCCGTCGCGATCAGGATCACGTCGGGCGTGCCGTCACAGTCCGCAAGGACGTAGCCGCCCTGCTCGACGCCATCCGCGCTCGCATATTTGGTCCGGTCGAGCGTCGGCAGCGCCTGACGCGACAGGATCAGCGCGGCGGGCGTGCTGGCGTCCTTCAGGACCGCCTTCCATGCCGCGACAACTTCGTTCGCGTCGCTCGGACGGATCGTGTCGAGCCCGGGGATCGCGCGCAGCGTGGCGAGATGCTCGATCGGCTGATGCGTCGGGCCGTCCTCGCCGACGCCGATCGAGTCGTGCGTGAACACCCAGACCGCGCCGACCTCCATGATCGCCGACAGCCGCACCGGTGCACGCATATAATCGACGAAGACGAGGAAGGTGGAGCCGTAGGAGCGCAGATGCGACAGCGCCATGCCGTTGACGATCGCGCCCATGCCATGTTCGCGAATGCCGAAATGGAAGTTGCGGCCGGCATAGTTGTTCGCCTCGAACGAGGGCTGGCCCTTGATGTCGGTCTTGGTCGACGGCGCGAGATCGGCCGAACCGCCGATCAGCCACGGCACCTTGGCGGCAATCGCGTTGAGCACCTTGCCACCCGAATCGCGGCTGGCAACACCCTTGGGATCGGCCTCGAACACCGGAATGTCCGCGTCCCAGCCCTCGGGCAGCTCGTCCTTGAGCAGCAGCTCGAGTTCGGCCGACAGCTCGGGATATGCGTCACGATACTTGTCGGTCAGCGCGACCCATTCGTCGCGCAGCTTCGCGCCACGCTCCGCGATCGCACCGTTGAAATGCTCGATCACGCCATCGGGTACGTAGAAGGACTTGTCCTCGGGCCAGCCATAGGCCTGCTTGGTGAGGCGGATATTCTCGTCGCCGAGCGGCTCACCATGCGCCTTCTCGCTGCCCGCCTTCGGGCTGCCATAGCCGATCACCGAATGCACGACGATGAAGGTCGGCTTGTCGGTCGTCGCCTTGAACGTCTCGATCGCACGGCTCAGCGCGGCGGTGTCGTTCGCGTCGTCGACATGGATGACGTTCCAGCCATAGGCGTCGAAGCGCAGGCCGACATCCTCGTCGAACGCGAGATCGGTCGCGCCCTCGATCGAGATGTGGTTGCTGTCGTAGATCCAGCACAGATTGCTGAGCTTCAGATGCCCGGCCATGCTCGCCGCCTCGGCCGAGACGCCCTCCATCATGTCGCCATCGCCACAGATGGTGTAGACGTCATGGTCGAACAGCGTGAAGCCGTCCTTGTTGTAGCGCGCCGCGAGCCAGCGCTCGGCGATCGCCATGCCGACCGAATTGCCGCAACCCTGGCCGAGCGGGCCGGTGGTGGTCTCGACGCCCGTGGTGTGGCGATATTCGGGGTGACCCGGGGTCTTGGACGAGAGCTGGCGGAACTGCCGGATGTCCTCGAGGCTGACCGCCTCCTTGCCGCTCTTCTCGCCGTCCGCGCTGATCTCTTCGATCTTGGCGAGGTGGATCAGCGCATAGAGCAGCATCGACGCATGGCCGACCGACAGCACGAACCGGTCGCGATTGGGCCAGTCGGCGTGCTTGGGGTCGTAACGCAGGAATTTCGACCAGAGCGTGTAGCCGACCGGCGCGAGCGCCATCGGCGTGCCGGGATGGCCCGAATTGGCCTTCTGCACCGCGTCCATCGACAGCGTGCGGATCGTATCGATCGTCAGACGCTCGGGCGAACCGTCCTCGTGCAGGTTCGGATCCGCCTTCATCGTGGGGGCGGTTGCGGTATCGGTCATGAAAGAAAGCCTCGCTCTAGACGGTGACCGAACGCCGCGCATCCGATCTGGTTGCCAACATAGGATGCCTTTAGGCGGATGCACCCGAGCGTTCCAGTCGCGTAACGACGCCTTTCGATGCAATATACGCGGCATCGACCTCGTCGAGGAACAATCCGTGGCCCAGCACGCCCGGAATCGCCGCCAGCACCGCAGCGAGCGCGTGCGGGTCCTCGAGTGCCGGAAATCGGCAATCCGCGACAAGATTGTCCTGATCCGTCCGATAGTTGGGCCGAATCACCGGCGCTCCGCCAAGGTCGGCCAGCACGCGCATCACATAGCCTCGCGCGAAGGGCAGCAGTTCGACCGGCAGCTTCGCCGCACCGATCCGTTCGACCCGCTTCGATCCGTCCGCAATCACGACCATCCGTGCCGAGCTTGCGGCGACGATCTTCTCGCGCAGCATCGCCCCGCCCGCGCCCTTGATCGCGAAACAGCACGCATCGATCTCGTCCGCGCCGTCGATCGTCAGGTCGACCTGCGCGATATCGGCAAAGTCGAGCACCGCGATACCCACCTGCCGCGCCAGCGCGCCGCTCGCCTCGGACGTGACGACCGCGCGGACGTCGAGCCCCGCCGCGACCCGCTCGCCGAGCGCGCGGATCGCGAACGCCGCGGTCGACCCGGTACCCAGCCCGACCAGCATCCCGTCCCGAACCTCCGCCACCGCCGCCACCGCCGCCGCCTGCTTGTCGTCATCGATCATCGTCACACGCCTTTCAAAGCAGCTGCGCCCGTTTCAAACCACTTGCCCCCGATCAAGTCCAACCGCGCCCTTCCCTCCCGTTCGCCCCTCCCGCTCGCCCGCCCCCCTCCTCCCGTTCGCCCTGAGCGAAGTCGAAGGGCATGCCCCAGGAGAAGGTGCTTCGACTTCGCTCAGCACGAACGGGGGGGGGACGACCGAATAAACGCAACGAACGGAGTAGGGGGTAACGGACGGATCAGGGAACAAACGGATCAGGAGAACGAACCGCCCCGGGGATCATCCTAACAGCCCCCCAAACCACCCGTCATCCTGACGAAAGTCAGGATCCAGAGCCACCAAAGATCCCCTCGCCGCTTGGATCCCGCCCTCCAGCACCACAACCGACCGCGATAAAACCCCGCCACGGAAACACCAGAAAACACCCCACCAACAAACCAGGTTACTCTTTCTTCCCTATTTTTCGCGTCCGCTTTTCAACTGACATACTTCTGGTACATCCGCATGGTTTAGCCGGCCCTCATCTGATCGCGGATACCCCACTTGATAGCCAAACGACTTACCCCTTGGCGCTACGCCGTGATGGCACCCGCGCTGATCGGCCTCGCGGCCTGTTCCGGTGGCGGCGGCGATGCCGCAAAAGGCAAGGGCAAGGGCGGTCAGCCGGGTCAGGGCACCCCCACCGTCGGCTATGTCGTCATCCAGCCGTCGAGCGTCGCGATGACCACCGAACTCAGCGGCCGCACCACCGCGTTCGAAAGCTCGGACGTCCGCCCCCAGGTCACCGGGATCATCCGCCGCCGCTTCTTCACCGAGGGCACGCTCGTCAAGAAGGGCCAGCCGCTCTACGAGATCGACCCGCGCCTCTACCGCGCCGCCGCCAACGAGGCGCAGGCCAATCTGCAGAGCGCGCGCGCCAATGCCGAGGCGCAGGGCATCCTTGCGCAGCGGTACAAGCCGCTCGCCGAGATGGAAGCGATCAGCAAGCAGGATTACACCAACGCGATCGCGACCTCGCGCCAGGCGACCGCGTCGGTCGCGCAGACCCGCGCCGCGCTCGAGACCGCGCAGATCAACCTGAAGTTCACGACCGTCCCCGCGCCGATCACCGGGAAGATCGGCCGCTCGCTGTTCACCGTCGGCGCGCTCGTCTCCGCGACGCAGACCGATCCGCTGTCGCAGATCCAGCGGCTCGACCCGATCTTCGTCGACATCCAGCAGGCCTCGGGCGACCTGCTCGCGCTGCGCCGCTCGCTCGGCCAGAACGGCATCGTCCCGACCCGCGCCGAGGTGCGCCTCAAGCTCGAGGACGGCAGCGATTACGGCGCGACCGGCTCGGTCGAATTCGCCGAGGCGCTGGTCAACACCGAGACCGGCACCGTGACGCTGCGCGCACGCTTCCCCAACCCGCAAGGGCTGTTGCTGCCGGGCATGTTCGTCCAGGCGAAGTTCGCGCAGGCGATCAACCAGCGCGCCTTCCTCGTGCCGCAAGCGGGCGTCGCGCGCGACGCGAAGGGCAATGCGACCGTCTATGTCGTCAGTGCCGACAACAAGGCGGTGCAGAAGACGATCAAGGCCGACCGGACGCAGGGCCCCTATTGGGTCGTCACCAGCGGGCTCAACCCCGGCGACCGGATCATCACGCAGGGGCTGTCGAAGATCGCCCCCAATCAGAGCGTGAAGCCGGTCCCCGAAAACACCGCGCAAAAGATCGAAGCGCCCAAGGGCGACTCCTCGGGTGGCGATAAGGCCAGCCAGAAAAAGGCCGGCTAGACCCTTATGTTATCCCGTGTCTTCATCGATCGCCCGATCTTCGCCTGGGTGCTCGCGATCATCGTGATGCTCGGCGGCATCGGCGCGATCATGAGCCTGCCGATCGCGCAATATCCCGACGTCGCGCCGCCGCAGGTGACGATCCGCGCGACCTTCCCGGGCGCCAACGCGCAGACGATCCAGAACAGCGTGACGCAGGTCGTCGAACAGTCGCTGACCGGCATCGACGGGCTGATCTATTTCAGCTCGTCCTCGTCGTCGCGCGGCTCGGTGACGGTCACGGTCACGTTCGAAAAGGGCACCGATCCCGACATCGCGCAGGTCCAGGTCCAGAACCAGGTCCAGCAGACACTGTCGCGCCTCCCCACCCAGGTGCAGCAGCAGGGCCTCGTCGTCCGCAAGTCGAACCCGGACAACCTGCTGATCGTCGGCGTCTATGACGAGACCGACAAGCTGACCAACCAGGACGTCTCGGACTATCTCGTCTCGAACCTCCAGGATCCGCTCGGCCGTATTCCCGGCATCGGCGACAGCAACGTGTTCGGCGCGCAGTACGCGATGCGGATCTGGCTCGACCCGAACAAGCTGGCGAGCTTCCAGCTGATTCCGAGCGACGTAACGACCGCGATCCAGGCGCAGAATACCGAGGTCGCGGCCGGCGAGCTCGGCGGCCAGCCCCAGCCCGACACGCAGATGCTGAACGCGACCGTCACCGCGCAGTCGCGTCTCCAGACGCCCGAGCAGTTCGCCAACATCATCCTGAAGACGACCAATACCAGCGCGACGGTCAAGCTGCGCGACGTCGCGCGGATCGAGCTGGGCGCCGAAAACTACAACGCGCGCAGCCGCGTCAACGCGCATCCGGGCGCGGGCATCGCGGTGCTGCTGGCCCCCGGCGCCGACGCGCTCAAGACCGCCGAGCTGGTCAAGGCCTATGTCGAGAAGTCGGCCAAGAGCTTCCCGCCCGGCCTCAAATTCGCTTACGCCAACGACACGACCAACTTCATCAAGCTGTCGATCGAAGAAGTCATCAAGACGCTGATCGAGGCGGTCATCCTCGTCGTCATCGTCATGTTCGTCTTCCTGCAGAGCTGGCGCGCGACGCTGATCCCGACGATCGCGGTGCCGGTCGTGCTGCTCGGCACGTTCGGCGTCTTCTATCTCGCGGGCTTCTCGATCAACACGCTGACGCTGTTCGGGCTCGTGCTCGCGATCGGCCTGCTCGTCGACGACGCGATCGTCGTCGTCGAGAATGTCGAGCGGCTGATGGAGGAAAATCCCGACATGTCGCCGCGCGAGGCGACGATCGAGTCAATGAACGAGATCACCGTCGCGCTGGTCGCGATCGCGCTCGTCCTGTCGGCGGTGTTCCTGCCGATGGCGTTCTTCGGGGGGTCGACCGGCGTGATCTACCGCCAGTTCTCGCTGACGATGGTGTCGGCGATGGTCCTGTCGGTGCTCGTCGCGCTGATCCTGTCGCCCGCGCTGACCGCGACTTTGCTCAAGCAGAAGAAGAAGGATGCCGACGGCAATCCCGAACAGAGCTGGGGCGAGCGCAAATTTCCGAAGGTCGCGCATTTCTTCACGCGCGCGGGCGACAAGTTCAACGACACGTTCGAAAAGGGTACCAGGAAATACGTCGGCGCCGTCCAGTCGGTGGTCAATCGCAAATGGCTGTTCCTGCTGATCTATGCCGCAGTCGTCGCGCTGCTCGCGGTGATGTTCCTCCGCCTGCCCACGGGCTTCCTGCCGACCGAGGACCAGGGCACCGGCATCGTCCAGTTCCAGCTGCCCGCAGGCGCGACGCAAGGGCGCACCTTCGCGCTGCAGAAGCAGATCGAGAAATATTACTTCACCAACGAGAAGGCCAATGTGAGCACGATGTTCACCGTCAGCGGCGGCGGTGGCGGTGGTGCGAGCGGGCAGAATACCGGCCAGGGCTTCGTCTCGTTCGCGCCGTGGGAAAATCGCGAGGGCAAGGAGAATACAGCCGAGGCGATCACCGGGCGCGCGGCCCAGGCGTTCGCAGGTTTCCGCGATGCGCAGGTCTATTCGCTTGTCCCGCCGGCGATCCGCGGTCTCGGCTCGTCGAACGGCTTCACGATGCAGCTGCAGAACAGCGGCAGCCTGAGCCAGACCGAGTTCAACGCCGCACGCGACAAGCTGCTCGCGCTCGCCCGCGCCGATTCCTCGCTGACCGCGATCCGCCTGACAGAATTGCCCGACGTCGCGACGCTGCGTGTCGATGCCGACCAGCAGAAGCTCTCGACGCTCGGGCTGACCCAGGCGAACGTGAACTCGACGCTGTCGACCGCCTGGGGCGGCCAGTATGTCAACGACTTCATCGACCGCGGCCGCGTCAAGCGCGTCTATGTCCAGGGCGACGCGCAGTTCCGCGCGGCACCCTCGGACCTGAGCCAGTGGTTCGTCCGCGGATCGAACGGCCAGATGGCGCCCTTCTCCTCGTTCGCGCGGACCAGCTGGTCGCAGGCACCGACGACGCTGTCGCGGTTCAACGGCATCTCGTCCTACGAGATCCAGGGGTCGGGCGCGGCGGGCGTCAGCTCGGGCGACGCGATGACCCGGATCGCCGAGCTCGCCGGGAAGATCCCCGGCACCTCGGTCGCGTGGTCGGGGCTCTCCTACCAGGAACGCCTGTCCTCGGGTCAGGCGCCGATCCTCTACGGGCTGTCGCTGCTCGTCGTTTTCCTGTGCCTCGCCGCGCTCTATGAAAGCTGGTCGATCCCGATCGCGGTGCTGCTCGTCATCCCCCTGGGCCTCGTCGGCGCGATCCTCGCGGTGACGCTGCGCGGGCTCATCAACGACGTGTATCTCCAGATCGGGCTGCTGACGACGATGGGGCTCGCGGCGAAGAACGCGATCCTGATGATCGAGTTCGCCGAACAGGAAGAGCGCAAGGGCAAGCGCGTCATCGAGGCCGCACTGTCCGCCGCCAAGATCCGTCTTCGTCCGATCCTGATGACGTCGTTCGCGTTCATCCTCGGCGTGCTGCCGCTCGCGCTGTCGACCGGCGCGGGTGCGAACAGCCGTATCGCGATCGGCACCGCGGTGGTCGGCGGGATGCTGACCGCGACCCTGCTCGCGATCTTCTACATCCCGCTGTTCTTCGTGCTCGTCCGCCGCGGCGCGCGCGACGGCATCGCCAAGCTGCGTGGTCGACCGACCGGCTTCCACGGCGGCGAGGATGACCATGACGGTCGCGATTCCGAAAAGCTCGGTCCTCCCGAACAACCAGGCCCCCACCGGCCGGAGCCCGCATGATGCGTTCGCCACTCCTGATCCTCGCCGCGTCGACCGCGCTCGCGGGCTGCTCGCTTGCCCCCAAATATGTCCGGCCCGAGCTGCCGACGCCGGTGTCCTGGCCGGTCGGCGACGCCTATCTGCGGCAGTCCGAGGCGGCGCTGCCGGCCTTCACCTACCGCGACGTGTTCCGCGACCCGCGGCTCCAGCAGATCATCGTCCAGGCGCTCGCGAACAACCGCGACCTGCGCGTCGCCGCGGCGAACATCGCCGCGACCCGCGCGCAATATCGCATCCAGCGCGCCGACCTGCTCCCCCAGATCGATGCGAGCGGCCGCTACAGCTATTCGGGCGGCGGCAATGGCGCGCGCAGCACCGCGACCAGCAACACGGGCACAGGCACGGGCACCGGCGGCACAGGAACCGGGACAGGCACCGGCACGGGCGGGACCGGCACGGGGACCGGCGGCACCGGCACGGGCGGGACCGTCGTCAGCTCGTCCAGCTCGAACAGCGCCTTCTCGGTCGACCTCGGCACCACCGCGTTCGAGCTCGACCTGTTCGGCCGCATCCGCTCGCTCACCGGTGCCGCGCTCAACCGTTATTTCGAGACCGAGGCCGCGGCGCGCGCGACCCGGCTGACGCTGGTCGGCGACATCGCCGACGCGTGGCTGACCTATGCCTCGGACCAGAGCCTGCTCCGAATCGCGCAGGACACCGTCGCCAGCTCGCAGCGCAGCGTCACGCTCACTCAGGCGCGGCTTCGCGGCGGCGTCGCGCCGCGCACCGACTTGCGTCAGGCCCAGCAGATCCTGTTCACCGCGCAATCCGACCTCGCGACTCAGAAGACCGCGCTCGCCCAGGATATCAACGCGCTGCAACTGCTCGTCGGTGCGCCGGTCGACGCCGCGCTCCTCCCCGCCTCGATCGAGCAGGCGCTGCCGACCGTCGCCACCCTGCCCGCCGGCCTCGACAGCGGCATCCTGCTCCGCCGCCCCGACGTCGTTCAGGCGGAATATGAGTTGCGTGCGACCAATGCCGAGATCGGCGCCGCGCGTGCCGAGCTGTTCCCGCGCGTGTCGCTCACCGGCCTGCTCGGCTTTGCCAGCAGCGCGCTGACCTCGCTGTTTTCGGGCGGCGCGTTCAACTATTCGGTCGCGCCCTCGATCAGCTACCCGATCTTCCGCGCCGGCGCGGGCGTCGCCAATGTCGAATATACCAAGGCGCAGCGCGACGCCGCGCTCGCGACCTACGAAAAATCGATCCAGACCGCGTTCCAGGAAACCGCCGACGCGCTCGCGCGCCAGGGCACGATCGCCGATCAGCTCGCCGCCAACGTCAATTTCGCCGCGGCGGCGCAGGACACCTATCGCCTGTCCGACGCGCGCTATCGCGGCGGGATCGACACCTTCCTCAGCTCGCTGGACGCGCAGCGCTCGCTCTACACCGCGCAGCGCAACCTCGTCGCGACGCAGTTGGTCGGCGCGAGCAACCGCGTCACGCTCTACCGCGTGCTCGGCGGCGACTCGACGCTCGAGGCGACCGCCAACGGACCG
>NZ_JPJC01000277.1:0-627 GCF_000733135.1 Sphingomonas sp. FUKUSWIS1 | reverse complement strand
GCCGGGCCGATCCTGTCGGCCCGGCGCGGGTCGATGATCAGCCGCCCTTCATCGGCGTGACCGCGTCGCGCCCGAACCGCATGATCAGCTCGCCGATCTCGCGCGCCTGGCTCATGCTCCGCTCGCTCTGTGTCCGCAGATAGTCGCTCTGGATCTTCATCACGTCGGTCAGGTCCTTGGCGGACGCCGCCTCGCGCATCGCCGCGAACGCCTCGCGCGTGTTCTGTTCGGCCTGGTCGATCATCTTCGCGCCGATCGTAGATCCGTTCTCGGCCATCTTGCGTCCCGATTCCTTCAGCGCCTCGCCGGCGCGCTTGGCGGGCTCACCGAAATGATCCGAAAACGCGGCCTGCGCGCTCTGCGCATCCGCCTGCATCCGGTCGGTCGCGGTCTTCGCGGCGTCGGCGGCCTGATCGGTCGCGGCCTTTGCCCGACCAGCACCCTTGTTGATTGCGGCTTTGACATCGTCTGACATGATCACGGTCCTCTCCATTCCGGCGTGCTTGCTGCATCGACCTTCGACGGAGCCGGAGCATAACCGGTTGTGGCCCGGTCGCAATGTCGGTCGCAATGTTAGTCGCGCACGCGAAACCGCGTCTCAATCAAAACCCGCCCTTCCCCCGCCCG
>NZ_JPJC01000276.1:43949-50232 GCF_000733135.1 Sphingomonas sp. FUKUSWIS1 | reverse complement strand
GGGCGCCGGTGGGGTCGACTGCTGCGACGCGGCGTCCGACGTCTGGCCCGCCTCCTGCGCGACCGCGGGCGGCGCCAGCGCCAGGCCAGCCGGCACGATCAGAAGCGCGCGGCGCCATTGTATGCTCATCGTCGAAAATTCCCTCCTGCAACGCTAGCGCGGGGAGGCCGAACGAACCGCGGCGGCAAGCCGCCATGCGATGAGCCGCGCCGCGAGGGCGACCAGATGATCGTCCGCATCGCGAACCGCTGGCCTTCAGATCACGCGGACGTGCGCGAAGCTCCCCGCCGCCATCGGCCGACCCCAGTAGAAGCCCTGTGCACAGCGAGCGCCCAGGTCGCGGGCGATCGCGAGATGCTCTTCGGTCTCGACCCCCTCGACGACCGTGCTCAGCCCTCGCGCGTGGCAGGACCGGACGACCTCGCGCAGTATGCCGAGTTCGTGCACGTGGCGTGCGCAATGGCCGAAAAAGTCCTTGTCGATCTTCAGCTCGGCGATCGGCAGCGTGAAGACGCGATCGAAATTCGTCGCCCCCTTGCCGAAATCGTCGAGCGAGAACACCACGCCCAGATCGCGCAACCCGTTCATGTCGCGGACCAGCCGCTGGGTATCGACCGGCCGGGCATCCTCGGTGATCTCGATGATCAGGACGCCCCGTCCCGGCCCGTTCGACGCGACGCCGCGCCGGCGCAATTCATCGCCCAGCGCCGCCTGGAACAGCGGATCGGCCAGCACCGCCTGGCTGCAGTTGATCGCGACCGGCGCGGACCGTTGCTCGACGCTCAGCGCAAGCCAGAGGTCGAGCGCGGCGGTGACCGCCTTCATCGTCGCTGCCGCCTCGATCCCCGCATCGGTCATCGCGGCGAACAGCCATTCGGGGTTCACCCCCGGGATGTTGCGCAGCCGGGCGAGCGCTTCATAGCCGGCAACCTGATCGGTCGTCAGGTCGATCTTGGGCAGGAACTCGTAATGCAGGTTAGGCAGCAGCCGCGATCCTGCAAGCAGCGCCGAGATCATGCGCCGATCGCCCGCAGCGTCATCCGAACGGCCCGTCCCGGTCGCGAGCGACGCGAGGATCGCGGTGAGGGCGCCGATCTTGTAGGTCCGTTCGAGCGACCCGACGAGCGGATGCTCGCCGATCGTCGCCTCGCCGAGGACGGCGGACGGATATTCGCCCGGCGGCCGCAACTCGATCACCGGGCAGATCCGGCCCTCGTGCCCGATCTGATCGAGCACGGTGATCAGATCGTCGCCACGCGATTGCGCGTCGGCAATCACGACGTCAGGCGCGAACGCCGTTCCCGCCGCGATCTCCGCCGCATGACCGATCCAGGCGACGGCATAGCCACGGGACCGCAGTTCCGCGTGCGCCTGGCACGATGCCGCGTCGGCGGCATGGACGAACAGCAGTCGCGGCAGAACCGCGCTCCCGTCCCCCGCCACAGGCAGACAAGCGGAGGCCGGGCTTGCCAGCCCCGGGCCGAAACCTGCTGCCGCACCCGGTGGGGGCGCCAGACTGGGATCGGCGCTCACGCGGACGGGTCCGACCGGGCGGCTATCGACATGGGCGTGAACTCGGCAATAGGGTGGACGCTGACGAATGACGGCTGAACGCCACCGGCAAGGCCCGCCGTGCGGCGGATTCAATCCCGGTAGCCAATTGGTATCTACTAATCCTGATCAGCACTGTCATCCCCGCGAACAGCGCCGCACCCGCACCAGGTCGCTCGTCGCCCAATAAGCCGTTGCGTGGCATTGTGATTTTATTACAAATATTTTTCCACGGGCCGTTGCGCCGCGCTCGCCTGGCCGCGAGGGCATCCCGTCTTCGACATTTACCACGCGCGACCGGACCGCTTTGACAAGCGCCGGCCACCGTCCTATATGAGCCTCTCACCACAGCATCCGGGAAATGACAGGCCGTCGCGCAGCATGTCGATCGTATTGGATGCCGGGGTTTCATTCGCCGAAAGCCGCCGCAGGTGATTGCGCGCGGCCTTTTTGCGTTACTGCACGCCCCGTCCGGGGGTTCCCGGGCACGAAATTACGGCTGACCCGTCAGTTTATTGAGGGCAAATAACCTATGGCTTCCAAGGCGATCAACGAGGGCGCTGCCAAGCAGCGTCGCGACGGCGGCACCGCAAAGCGTCGCATCCGCAAGGTCTTCGGCAACATCCACGAAGTCGTGCAGATGCCGAACCTGATCGAGGTCCAACGCGAGAGCTACGAGCAGTTCCTGCGCTCCGACAAGTCGATCGGCCATGTCTCGGGCCTCGAGAAGACGCTGCGTAGCGTGTTCCCGATCCAGGATTTCGCTGGCACCGCCTATCTTGATTTCGACGACTACGTCCTTGAACCGCCAAAGTTCGACGTCGAGGAATGCCGCCAGCGCGGGATCACCTATGCCGCGCCGATGCGCGTCACGCTGCGCCTGACCGCGTTCGAGGTCGATCCCGATACCGAGGCCAAGTCGGTCATCGATATCAAGGAGCAGGACGTGTACATGGGCGACATGCCGCTCATGACCGAGAACGGCACCTTTTTCATCAACGGCACCGAGCGCGTCATCGTCAGCCAGATGCACCGTTCGCCGGGCGTCCTGTTCGACCACGATCGCGGCAAGACGCACGCATCGGGCAAGTATCTGTTCGCGGCCCGCGTGATCCCGTATCGCGGCTCGTGGCTCGATTTCGAGTTCGACGCGAAGGACATCGTCAACGTCCGCATCGATCGCAAGCGCAAGCTGCCGGTCACGGCGCTGCTCTACGCGCTCGGCATGACGTCGGAAGAGATCCTCAACTACTTCTACAACCGCGTGACGTTCGTCCGCGGCCAGGGTGGCTGGATCGTTCCGTTCCAGGTCGAGAACTGGCGTGGCCAGAAGCCGATGTTCGACATCGTCGATGCGAAGACCGGCGAAGTCGTGTTCCCGAACGGCCAGAAGATTTCCCCACGCGCCGCAAACAAGGCGTTCAAGGACGGTCTGACCGACCTGCTGATCCCGACCGAGGAAATCTTCGGCCGCTATTCGGCCTACGATCTGATCGACGAGTCGACCGGCCGCATCTACATCGAAGCCGGTGACGAAGTGACCGCCGAGAACCTCGAATTGCTCGACCAGGCAGGCATCGAGCGTCTCGACCTGCTCGACATCGATCACGTCGCGACCGGCCCGTGGATCCGCAACACGCTCAAGGTCGACAAGGCCGAGGAGCGCGAGCAGGCGCTGTCCGACATCTACCGCGTGATGCGCCCCGGCGAGCCGCCGACGCTGGAGACCGCCGAGGCGCTGTTTTCGGGTCTGTTCTTCGATCCGGATCGCTACGACCTGTCGGCCGTGGGCCGCGTGAAGCTCAACATGCGTCTCGACCTCGACGTCGAGGACACCGTCACGACGCTGCGTACCGAGGACATTCTCGAGGTCATCAAGACGCTCGTGAACCTCAAGGACGGCAAGGGCGAGATCGACGATATCGACAACCTCGGTAACCGTCGTGTCCGTTCGGTCGGCGAGCTGCTCGAGAACCAGTATCGCGTCGGCCTGCTCCGCATGGAGCGCGCCGTGAAGGAGCGCATGTCGTCGGTCGACGTCTCGACCGTCATGCCGAACGACCTGATCAACGCGAAGCCGGCGGTTGCCGCGGTCCGCGAATTCTTCGGCTCGTCGCAGCTGTCGCAGTTCATGGATCAGACCAACCCGCTGTCGGAAGTCACCCACAAGCGTCGCGTGTCGGCACTTGGACCAGGTGGTCTGACGCGTGAGCGCGCCGGCTTCGAAGTTCGCGACGTTCACCCGACGCACTATGGCCGCATCTGCCCGATTGAGACGCCGGAAGGCCCGAACATCGGTCTGATCAACAGCCTTGCGTCGTTCAGCCGCGTCAACAAGTACGGCTTCATCGAGACCCCGTACCGCAAGGTCGTCGACCACAAGGTGACCGACGACGTCGTGTACCTGTCGGCGATGGAAGAGGCCAAGCACACGATCGCGCAGGCCAACGCCGATCTGACCGGTGACGGCGGCTTCACCGAGGAACTCGTCTCGTCGCGTCAGGCGGGCGAATTCCTGATGGCGCTGCCCGACAACATCACGCTGATGGACGTCAGCCCCAAGCAGCTCGTCTCGGTCGCCGCATCGCTCATTCCGTTCCTGGAAAACGATGACGCCAACCGCGCGCTGATGGGCTCGAACATGCAGCGTCAGGCCGTGCCGCTCGTCCAGGCCGAGGCGCCGTTCGTCGGCACCGGCATGGAAGAGACGGTCGCACGTGACTCGGGCGCCGCCATCTCGGCCAAGCGTGCGGGCATCGTCGACCAGGTCGACGCGGCGCGTATCGTGATCCGTGCAACCGGCGAAATCGATGCCGGCAAGTCGGGCGTCGACATCTACACGCTGATGAAGTTCCAGCGCTCGAACCAGTCGACCTGCATCAACCAGCGTCCGCTGGTGAAGGTGGGCGATGTGGTCCGTGCCGGCGACGTGCTCGCCGACGGTCCGTCGACCGAATTCGGCGAGCTGGCGCTGGGTCGCAACAGCCTCGTCGCGTTCATGCCGTGGAACGGCTACAACTACGAGGATTCGATCCTGATCTCCGAGCGGATCGTGAAGGACGACGTGTTCACGTCGATTCATATCGACGAGTTCGAGGTGATGGCCCGCGACACGAAGCTCGGGCCTGAGGACATCACGCGCGACATCCCGAACGTCGGCGAGGAAGCGCTTCGCAACCTCGACGAAGCGGGCATCGTTTACATCGGCGCAGAGGTCGAGCCGGGCGATATTCTCGCGGGCAAGATAACGCCCAAGGGTGAATCGCCGATGACGCCGGAGGAGAAGCTTCTCCGCGCGATCTTCGGCGAGAAGGCTAGCGACGTGCGCGACACCTCGCTTCGCCTGCCGCCGGGTGTGTCGGGTACGGTCGTCGATGTTCGCGTCTTCAACCGCCACGGCATCGACAAGGACGAGCGCGCGATGGCGATCGAGCGCGAGGAGATCGAGCGCCTGAAGAAGGATTCGGACGACGAGCGTTCGATCCTGAACCGTGCGACCTGGTCGCGTCTTCGCGAGATGCTGCTCGACCAGACGGCCACTTCGGCGCCCAAGGGCGTCAAGAAGGGCGTCGTGATCGACATGGATCTGCTCGACAGCGTCGACCGCCACGAGTGGTGGAAGTTCGCGGTCGCCGACGACAAGATCCAGAGCGATCTGGAAGCGGTCAAGATCCAGTATGACGATGCCGCCAAGCTGATCACGGACAAGTTCCACGATCGTCGCGAGAAGCTGGAGCGTGGTGACGAGCTGTCGCCGGGCGTGCTGAAGATGGTCAAGGTGTTCGTCGCGGTGAAGCGCAAGCTGCAGCCGGGCGACAAGATGGCTGGCCGTCACGGGAACAAGGGCGTCATCAGCCGCATCCTGCCGGCGGAGGACATGCCGTTCCTCGCCGACGGGACGCCGGTCGATATCGTGCTCAACCCGCTGGGCGTGCCGTCGCGCATGAACGTCGGGCAGATCTTCGAGACGCATCTCGGCTGGGCCGCACGCGGTCTGGGTCAGCAGATCACCCACGCGCTCGAAACTTGGCGCGAGGAGAATCCGGAGGCCAAGGCCGGCGCGATGCCGGAAGCGGTCCGCGATCGTCTCAAGACGGTATATGGCGAGCAGTATCACGAAGAGATCGACGCCCGTTCGGGTGACGAGATCATCGAGCTGGCCAAGAACCTGAAGGGCGGCGTGCCGATGGCGACGCCGGTGTTCGATGGTGCGCGCGAGGCGGACGTGTCGGCGATGCTGGAACTGGCGGGTCTCGACCCGTCGGGCCAGTCGGACCTGTTCGACGGACGTACCGGCGACAAGTTCGATCGCAAGGTGACGGTTGGGTACATCTACATGCTCAAGCTCCACCATCTGGTCGACGACAAGATCCACGCACGGTCGATCGGGCCATACTCGCTCGTCACGCAGCAGCCGCTGGGTGGTAAGGCGCAGTTCGGTGGTCAGCGCTTCGGCGAGATGGAGGTCTGGGCGCTCCAGGCCTACGGCGCGGCGTACACGTTGCAGGAAATGCTCACGGTGAAGTCGGACGACGTGGTCGGCCGCACCAAGGTCTACGAGGCGATCGTCAAGGGTGACGACACGTTCGAGGCGGGCATTCCGGAGAGCTTCAACGTGCTCGTCAAGGAAATGCGCTCGCTGGGCCTGAATGTGGACCTGAAGCAGTCGGAGCCCGGCTTCGACAGCGACGGCATCCAGATCGCGGCGGAGTAACCCCTGTGCCCTCCCCTC
>NZ_JPJC01000276.1:29165-43835 GCF_000733135.1 Sphingomonas sp. FUKUSWIS1 | reverse complement strand
CCCGGCCGGCAGCGAAACGCGACGCCGATGCCGGGCGCCCACCCCCTCCCAGCCTGAAGAGGCTGGGCCCCTCCCCCTCCCGCAAGCGGTAGGGGGGAAGATTTTTCCTAAGGACAGCTCATGAACGAGATGACCCCCTTCGCCAATCCGGTCGCCAAGGCCGAGACGTTCGACCAGATCCAGATCGGCATCGCATCGCCCGACAAGATCCGCAGCTGGTCGTTCGGCGAGATCAAGAAGCCCGAGACCATCAACTATCGCACGTTCAAGCCCGAGCGTGACGGCCTGTTCTGCGCGCGCATCTTCGGTCCGATCAAGGATTACGAGTGCCTGTGCGGCAAGTACAAGCGCATGAAGTACAAGGGCATCGTCTGCGAGAAGTGCGGCGTCGAGGTCACCGTCTCGAAGGTCCGCCGCGAGCGGATGGGCCATATCGAGCTCGCCGCCCCGGTCGCGCACATCTGGTTCCTGAAGTCGCTGCCGTCGCGCATCGGCCTGCTGCTCGACATGCAGCTCAAGCAGCTCGAGCGCGTGCTGTACTTCGAGGCGTACATCGTCATCGAGCCGGGCCTGACCCCGCTCGAGAAGTACCAGCTGATGACCGAGGACGAGCTCCTCGACGCGCAGGACCAGTATGGCGAGGACGCGTTCTCGGCCGGCATCGGTGCCGAGGCGGTCCGCATCATGCTGGAGTCGCTCGACCTCGAAGGTGAGCGTACCACGCTGCTCGAAGAGCTCGCGGTCACCAAGTCGGAGCTGAAGCCCAAGAAGATCATCAAGCGCCTGAAGGTCGTCGAGAGCTTCATCGATTCGGGCAACCGCCCCGAATGGATGATCCTCGAGGTCGTTCCGGTCATCCCGCCCGAGCTGCGCCCGCTGGTGCCGCTGGACGGCGGTCGTTTCGCGACGTCGGATCTGAACGATCTGTATCGCCGCGTGATCAACCGCAACAACCGCCTGAAGCGCCTGATGGAGCTCCGCGCGCCGGACATCATCGTCCGCAACGAGAAGCGCATGCTGCAGGAGGCCGTCGACGCATTGTTCGACAATGGTCGCCGCGGTCGCACGATCACGGGCGCCAACAAGCGTCCGCTCAAGTCGCTGTCCGACATGCTCAAGGGCAAGCAGGGCCGCTTCCGCCAGAATCTTCTGGGCAAGCGCGTCGATTACTCGGGTCGTTCGGTCATCGTGACCGGGCCTGAGCTGAAACTGCACCAGTGCGGCCTGCCGAAGAAGATGGCGCTCGAGCTGTTCAAGCCGTTCATCTACGCACGCCTCGACGCCAAGGGCCTCAGCATGACGCTGAAGCAGGCGAAGAAGTGGGTCGAGAAGGAGCGCAAGGAAGTCTGGGACATCCTGGACGAGGTGATCCGCGAGCATCCGGTCATGCTGAACCGTGCGCCGACGCTTCACCGTCTGGGCATCCAGGCGTTCGAGCCGGTGCTGATCGAGGGCAAGGCGATCCAGCTTCACCCGCTGGTCTGCTCCGCGTTCAACGCCGATTTCGATGGCGATCAGATGGCCGTCCACGTCCCGCTGTCGCTCGAAGCGCAGCTGGAAGCGCGCGTCCTGATGATGTCGACGAACAACATCCTGTCGCCCGCCAACGGCAAGCCGATCATCGTTCCCTCGCAGGACATGGTTCTCGGTCTCTATTATCTGTCGATGATGAAGGAGAACGAGCCGGGCCAGGGCATGCTGCTCGGTGACATGGCCGAAGTGCATCAGGCGCTGAACGCCCAGGCCGTGACGCTGCACAGCAAGATCATCAGCCGCGTTCCGCAGACCGATGAGAACGGCAAGCAGTATCTCAAGCGCTACGAGACGACGCCGGGCCGCATGCTGCTCGGCGAGTGCCTGCCGCACAGCCACAAGGTGCCGTTCGACACCGTCAACCGCCTGCTCACCAAGAAGGACGTGGGCGACGTGATCGACGAGGTCTATCGTCACACCGGCCAGAAGGAGACCGTGCTGTTCGCCGATGCGATCATGACGCTCGGCTTCCGCCACGCCTTCCGCGCCGGCATCTCGTTCGGCAAGGACGACATGATCATTCCGGACGCGAAGGTCGGTCTGGTCGATGATACCAAGGCGCTCGTGAAGGACTTCGAGCAGCAATATCAGGACGGTCTGATCACGCAGCAGGAGAAGTACAACAAGGTGATCGACGCCTGGAGCCGTTGCGGCGACCAGGTCGCGAACGCCATGATGGACGAGATCCGTGCGGTGAAGGTCGATACGGAGACCGGCCGTGAAAAGCCGATCAACTCGATCTACATGATGGCCCACTCGGGTGCTCGTGGTTCGCAGGCGCAGATCAAGCAGCTTGCCGGTATGCGTGGCCTGATGGCCAAGCCGTCGGGCGAGATCATCGAGACGCCGATCATCTCGAACTTCAAGGAAGGCCTGACCGTCCTTGAGTACTTCAACTCGACCCACGGCGCTCGTAAGGGCCTCGCGGATACGGCGTTGAAGACGGCGAACTCGGGGTACCTCACGCGTCGTCTGGTCGACGTGTCGCAGGATTGCGTCATCATCGAACCTGATTGCGGCACGACGCGCGCACTCGAAATGAAGGCAATCCTTCAGGGTGGTTCGACGATCGCAAGCCTCGGCGAGCGCATCCTCGGTCGTACGACCGCGGAGGACATCACCGATCCGAAGACCGGCAAGGTCATCATCCCGTCGGGCACGCTGCTCGACGAGCCGATGATCACGACGATCGAAGGCCTCGGCACGCAGTCGTGCAAGATCCGCAGCCCGCTGGTCTGCGAGTCCAAGATCGGCGTCTGCGGCAAGTGCTACGGGCGTGATCTCGCCCGCGGTACGCCGGTGAACATCGGTGAAGCTGTCGGCGTCATCGCCGCGCAGTCGATCGGTGAGCCGGGCACGCAGCTGACGATGCGTACGTTCCACATCGGTGGTGCAGCGCAGCTCAACGAAACGTCGAACCTCGAGGCGCATGCCGACGGTACGGTGCAGTTCCGCGATCTGCGTATCATCGTCGACCAGCGTGGCCGTCGCGTGGTGCTCAGCCGCTCGGGTGAAATCGCGATCGTCGACATGGACGGCCGCGAGCTCTCGGTCGATCGTATCCCCTACGGTGCGTATGTGCTGTTCGACGATGGCCACATCGTGTCGCGTGGCGACCGGATGGCCGAGTGGGATCCGTTCACCATGCCGGTGATCACGGAGAACCCGGGCACGATCAAGTATGTCGACCTGATCGAGGGCAAGACACTCACCGAGCAGACCGACGAAGCCACGGGTATCGCCCAGCGCGTCGTGATCGAATATCGTGCGGCGACCAAGTCGAAGGAGGATCTGCGTCCGCGCATGACCCTGCTCGACGAGACGTCGGGCGAGACCGGCCGCTACATGCTGGCGATCGGTGCGACCTTGTCGGTCGAGGATGGCGCACAGGTGTTCGGCGGCGACGTCGTGGCCCGCGTCAGCCGCGAGAGCGCCAAGACGCGCGACATCACCGGTGGTCTGCCGCGCGTTGCCGAGCTGTTCGAGGCGCGTATCCCCAAGGACTCGGCGATCATCGCCAAGATCTCGGGCCGCGTCGTGTTCGGCAAGGATTACAAGGCGAAGCGCAAGATCGGCATCCAGCCCGAGGATGGCGGCGACGTCGTCGAGTATCTGGTGCCGAAGTCGAAGGTCATCGACGTGCAGGAAGGCGATTACGTCAAGCGCGGCGACAACCTGATCGGCGGCTCGCCCGATCCGCACGACATCCTCGAGACGATGGGTATCGAGCCCCTCGCCGAGTATCTCGTGTCGGAAATCCAGGAGGTCTATCGTCTCCAGGGCGTGAAGATCAACGACAAGCACATCGAGACGATCGTTCGTCAGATGCTGCAGAAGGTCGAGATCACCGACGGCGGCGACACCACGCTGCTGAAGGGCGAGCAGGTCGATCGCGAGGAGATGGACGCGACGAACGAGAAGCTCGACAAGAAGCAGACCCGTGCACAGGGCAAGCCCATCCTGCTCGGTATCACCAAGGCGTCGCTGCAGACCCGCAGCTTCATCTCGGCGGCATCGTTCCAGGAGACCACCCGCGTTCTCACCGAGGCCGCGGTTCAGGGTAAGCAGGACATGCTGATGGGTCTGAAGGAGAACGTGATCGTCGGCCGGCTCATCCCGGCAGGCACCGGCGCAGGTCTCAACCGCCTGCGGGTCGTGGCGAACAGCCGCGACGCCTCGATGCGCGTCGCCCAGCGCAAGATGGCCGAAGCCTCGATCATCGCGCCGAAGTCGGCGAAGGAAGAGCATGACGCCGAACTCGCCCGCTCACCGCGCGATTCCGGCGGCACGGGGGACGACGCGCTTGGCGAAGTCGTGACCTCGGGCACCGGCACCGATGCGGATGCCGGCGAGTATCTGAACAAGCCCGAGTAATCGGGCCCATCAGACGCGAATAAAAAGGCCGCCGTCCGAATATCCGGGCGGCGGCCTTTGTCGTTTCAGGTTACTGGCGGGGCGGACGGGTCGAACCGCGCGCCCTGGCGGGTCAGCCGGTGTCGTCACCCATGGTTCGCGGGATCGTCCGGAGCTGCTGGCCGGTGACCCGCAGCTCGTTGAATGCGGGCGGACTGCCGCGCGTCCGCTTTGACAGGGTGCCGGCACCGATCATGCGGATCTCCCGGCCGCTGCGTTGGACGGGAATGTCGAAGGGGTCGTGGACATGACCTGACAGCACGGCATGCGCTCCTGCATCGGCCAGTGCGGTCAATGCGCTGTCGCCATGGCGGGTCTTTGCTGTCCCGGTCGTGCCGCCTTCGATCAGCGGATGATGCGCCGCGACGAAGACCAGGTGATCCTTCGGTACATCCTCGATCATCGCCAGCGCGCGCGTCAGCGACCCCGGGCTGACCCTCCCCTTCGACCAGTTCCAGCGCCACTGCGCGCGGGCCGTCGTCTTGAGCGGGACGATCGTGATCCCGGGCAGTTCCAGGGGTTTCTCGATCATCGACTCGACCGCGGCATAACGCTGATAGGGCGAGAAGAACCGGCGGAACGGGTCCCAGTAATAGGGGATGTCGTGATTGCCGACCTCGAGCGTGACGGGCACGCCGAGGCTGCGCAGCCAGTCGCCGCCACGCTGGAACTCCTCCTTCGTGGCACGCATCGTCAGATCGCCGGTCATGATCACCGCGTCGGGCCGCTCCGCCTCGACACAGGCGGAGAACCAGGCGAGCGCTGCCGGATCCTCCGCCCCGAAATGAACGTCGCTGACGTGAAACAGCGTGTGCGAACGTCCTGAAACATCTGCCATGTCAGGCAAGTTCGGCCAGCGTCTTGGGCTGGTGCATCGGACACCCGTTGAACGTCCCGCGGAATCCCGCCGAGAGCTCATAGGTTTCCTTGCGGACGCGATTGACGCCGCCCAGCGGCTGATGGTCGACCACGCCGTGCCACACGCTGTAGGACAGCGCATCATCGGTATGATCGGTCACGCCGTGCTCCCAGGAGATTTGCGGCGCCACCTCGAGCGTGGCGACCGTGACGAACGGGCTCGCCTGCTGATCCCATTCCACCGTCGCATCTTCTATCGGCATCGCGTCGAGGTCGGTGTTCAACTGGACGCGCAATTCCCAGACACCGCCATGCTCGATCAGCTCCTCGCGCACGACCTCCCGCAGCGCATCGGGGCGTGCGGTGATGTCGACCGTGTCGCCGGTCAGGCGCGTCAGCGCGGGCGAGACCGGGAACAGCGCGACCTTGGCAATATAGTCGCCGTAGCGCAGCGGCGTCTGCGAGAAATAGGTCTCGCCCAACGGGTGTACGGGCTTCGCGCCGCCGAGGGTCTTGAGCGTCGCGGACTCCGCCCCGACCGCTTCCAGTGCGGATTCGACGACGCGGAAGGTCGCCGACATCGCCTTCTTCACACCGTCGAACCGGTCGGTCGTCTTGGCGAGCAGCTTGAGGTTCTTCGAAAAGGCCTTGGGATCGGGGGCTGCGAAGACCGGCGCGTTGACCATGATGAAGTCCTGCGTCGTCTCGCCTTCAGAGCCCGGCAGGCGATCGCCCTGCACGTCGAGGATCTTCAGCGCGACACCGCGCGGCAGGCTGACACTGTCATCGAGAATGTCGCCCGCGTTCGTTGATATGCGCAGCACCGCCTCATGACGCCCCGGCTGTGCGAAAATGCCCTGCGCGAGTGTTTCGGGCAGGCCGTCAGCGATCGTGAGTGTGCCGCGCGCGATGCCATGTGCCTTGGCATGGACCGCGCGCACGGCATGCGCATAGTCCTGCGACGTGGTCTCTAGAATCTCGCGAAAGCTGTCCTTGAGCGACGCCAGCGTCTCGGCCTCGTCGTCGGCGATGGTTTCGACCGAGGGGGCGAATCGTACGGGCTGGGTGGACATGCGGATCTCCTGTCGTTTCCGATCCAAACCCGCCGAACTCCGCGACGTTCCCGCTGCACGGGCGATCGGTACGATCCCGCACGCTGTTGCAAAGCACCGCGCCCCGGTCCACGCGGTCGGCGCCCATCGAAGGAGAAACCGATGCAGATTCCCGTCGTCACCGCCCCCACGATCGCGATCGTCGGATCCGCGGCACGGTTTCCGGTCCGCAGGATCTTCTGCGTCGGGCAGAACTACGCCGACCACGCGCGCGAGATGGGGTCGGATCCCGATCGGCAGCAGCCCTTCTTCTTCACCAAGCCGGCCGATGCCGTCGTGCCCGGTGGCGGCACCCTGCCCTATCCGAGCATGACGCAGGATCTGCATCACGAGGTCGAACTGGTCGTCGCGCTGGGCGCAGGCGGACGGGACATCGATGCGACGGAGGCGACGGCGAAGATCTTCGGTCATGCGGTGGGGATCGACCTGACGCGGCGCGACCTGCAGGCGGCGGCCAAGGCGGCCGGGCGGCCATGGGACATGGCCAAGGGGTTCGACCGGTCCGCCCCGATCGGCGCGCTCACGCCCGGCGCGCCGCCCGAAACGGGTGCGGTTGGGCTGACGATCGACGGCGAACCCCGTCAGTCGGGCGACCTGTCGATGATGATCTGGTCGGTTGCCGAAGTGATCGCCGCGCTGTCGCGTCAGGTCGAACTCGCACCCGGCGATCTGATCTTCACCGGCACCCCCGCGGGCGTCGGGCCGATCCTGCCCGGGGCACAGGTCCGCGCGACGATCACCGATCTCGAGCCGCTCGAGATCCTGTTCGACGCCTGATCGCCCCCTGATCGACGTGGCGGGGGCGATGTTTTTGTATAAATATAGTCGTCCCCGACCTTAGTCGGCTTTCCTTTGTCGCCGCCCGCCCGCATGCATCCCCTTCATAAAAAGGGGATGATGATGGCGGATGGATCAACCGGCGGGCTGCTCGACCGGGCACGGACGGTAGCAGGGCCGGGCTTTGATCGCTGGCTGGTGCCGCCCTGCGCGCTCGCCATCCATCTGTGCATCGGCATGGCCTATGGCTTCAGCGTGTTCTGGCTGCCGCTGTCGCGCGCGATCGGGATCACCGATCCGGTGGTCTGCGAAAGCATGACGCTGGCCCAGGCGCTGACGACCACGACCTGCGACTGGCGGGTCAGCGACCTCGTCTGGACCTACACGCTCTTCTTCGTTGTGCTCGGCGCCGCGGCCGCGATCTGGGGCGGCTGGCTCGAACGCGCCGGTCCGCGCAAGGCCGGCGTCGTCGCCGCCTTCTGCTGGTGCGGCGGGATGGGGATCGGCGCGATCGGCGTGTCGATGCACCAGCTGTGGCTTATCTGGCTCGGTTCGGGCGTGATCGGCGGCATCGGTCTGGGTCTCGGCTATATCTCGCCCGTCTCGACGCTCATCAAATGGTTTCCCGACCGGCGCGGCATGGCGACGGGCATGGCGATCATGGGCTTTGGCGGCGGCGCGATGATCGGCAGCCCGCTCGCCAACTCTTTGATGAAGCACTTCTCCGGCCCCACCGGCGTCGGCGTCTGGCAGACGTTCCTCGTCCTTGCGGTCATCTATTTCGTGTTCATGATGGCTGGCGCACTCGGCTACCGCGTCCCCGCCGAGGGCTGGAAGCCCGCCGGCTGGACCCCGCCGACCGATGCCAAGGCAACGATCAGCCGGTTCAACGTCGATCTGAAGGATGCGCACAAGACGCCGCAATTCTGGCTCATCTGGATCGTCCTGCTGCTCAACGTGTCCGCGTCGATCGGCATCATCGGTGTCGCCTCGCCGATGCTCCAGGAGATTTTCGGCGGTCGCCTGATCGACGCGCCGGGCGTGCTCTTCACCGCATTCAGCGACAGTCAGAAGGTCGCCGCGGCGGCGGTCGGCGCCGGGTTCGTCGGCGCGATCAGCCTGTTCAACATCGGTGGCCGCTTCTTCTGGGCGTGGTTCTCCGATCGTCTGGGTCGCAAGCCGCTCTACGCGGTGATCCTGGCGATCAGCGCTGTGCTCTACGGTATCGCCGCCCCGGCACTCGCCGGCAGCAGCCTCGGTCTCTTCATCCTCGTCTTCTGCATCCTCGCCTCGACCTATGGCGGCGGCTTCGCGACCGTGCCCGCCTATCTGGCGGACATATTCGGGACGAAGTTCGTCGGTGCGATCCACGGCCGGCTGCTGACCGCCTGGTCGACCGCGGGCGTTGTCGGGCCGCTGCTCGTCGCCAACATGCGCGACGGCCGGATCGCCGCAGGGATCCCGCGCGATCAGGTCTATCAGCCGATCTTCCTGATGCTCGCGGCGATGCTCGTGGTCGGCTTCGTCGCCAACCTGTTCGTCAAGCCGGTGGCAAGTCGCTTCCACATGCCGGTTACCGAGGGCGTGGCCTCGACGACTGCCGTCGACGCCACGACGGCCACCACCAGCGCACAGCATGGCGGTGGATCGCGGTCGACCGTCATCCTCGCCTGGCTGGCGGTCGGCGTGCCGATCCTCTGGGGGATCTACATGACGCTGTCGAAGGCGGTCATCCTGATCAAGTGACCGAACGCGACACCGCGGTCGCATCGCCGGACAGGCGATCGCGACCCGGTGGTCGGCGTGAAAAGGGATTTGCGTTGGCACCGACGGTGTCGGCGTGGAGCGGGTGAAGGGAATCGAACCCTCGTCACTTGCTTGGGAAGCAAAAGCTCTACCATTGAGCTACACCCGCATATCGACCGTGCGTCCGCGCGGCGGATAAGCGCCGGCGGTCGCGATGCGATGGCGAGCGTCTATCGGCTCGGCGTTAGCGACGCAAGATGCTTCTCGACGCGGAATGGCGCGCTGTGTCGAGGGACGCGGGGCACGACGTAACGAAACTGTCACCCCCGTGTCACCACGCTGCCATTGGTCTGCAATAGGCACCCCGGCAAGCCAGCCCATAGCTGGACCAATCGGGGGACCATCATGATCATCGGCCTGTCACACCGCGCACGCGGCCCTGCTGTCTTGCGCGCGCTTCTTATCGGCAGCGCGATGATCCCGCTCGCGATCGGGATCGCCCGCGCCGAACCGGTCGATGGCCCTGCCGCAGCCGCAGCCCCCGCCCCGCGTGGCAATGCCAGCATCACCGGGACGATCTCGCAGGCGGGCAGTGGCGATTATCTCGACGGCGCGTCGGTCTCGATCCCCGCTCTGGGGCTGGCGACCGCGGCGGATCGCGCGGGCCGGTTCACGCTGGCCGGGATCCCCGCCGGGACGCATGACGTCGTCGTCCGCTATGTCGGCTTTCCCGATGCCCGGCGCAGCGTCACGGTCACCGACGCGGCGGTCGTGCTCGATGTCGCGATGACGATCGAGACCAGTGCCGACGGCGACGAGATCGTCGTTTCGGGATCGCGCCCCATCGCCGAGTCCGAAGCGGCAGCGCTGCAGATCCAGCGGACCAGCCCCTCGCTGGTCTCGGTAATCGCGTCGGATTCGATCGGGCGTCTGCCCGACCAGAATATCGCGCAGGCGGTCAGCCGCCTGCCCGGCGTCGGCGTCCAGCGCGACCAGGGCCAGGCCCGCTACATCACGCTGCGTGGCAGCCCGATCAACTGGACGACGCTGTCGTTCGACGGGATCAACGTGGTCAGCCCGGAAGGTCGCGACGCGCGGTTCGATTCGATCCCCTCGGCGATCGCGTCGCAGATCATCGTACGGAAAGCGGTGACCCCCGACATGACCGGCGAGACGATCGCGGGCAATGTCGACATCATCACCCGCTCGGCGTTCGACTATCCGGGGCTCAAGGTTCAGGCCAAGGGCGGCCTCGGCCATGTCGAGCTCGGCAAGAAGACCGAATATGAAGGCTCGCTCGTCGTGTCCGACCGGTTCGACACGGAGATCGGCGAATTCGGCATCGTCTCGTCCGCCAGCCTCTATCGCCGCGGCATGGTCACCGACAATTTCGAGACCGACTTCGAAGCGGTCGACCGCGACCTGCGCCCCGGTTACGAGACCCGCAACTGGGCGCGCGAGACCGAGAACAAGCTCTACCGGCTGACGCGCAAGAACTATTCGCTGTCGAGCCGTCTCGACTGGCGCCCCGCCCCTGGCCACAAGCTGTTCGCCGAGACGATCTACTCCGCGTTCGAAGATGACGAGCAGCGCAACAATTACATCTTCGATCTGGACGACCAGCAGTCGCGCACCCCGAACGGCACCGCCGCCTGCGCGGTCAATGCGCGACCCGCCTCGGGCACCACGGGCTATGCGGATGTCTGCACCGGCAACACGCCCCTGCTCGGCACGGTGTACGGGATCGATCTCAATTCGAACTTCACGGTGCGCAAGTACAAGCAGTCGGTGTTCACCAACACGCTGGGCGGCGATCACGAACTCGGCGACTGGAAGGTCGCGTGGCGCGGCAACTACACCCGCTCGATCGACGACCGGTCGCAGCCTGCACAGCTCAACTATGACAGCCCCTCGTTCGGCACCAATGGCGCGAATGCCGCCAACCGCCTGACCGTCGGCTATGACCTGACCGATCCGCAGCTCGCCAAGGTGCAGCTGTACCGGACGATCCGCAACGCCGATGGCAGCTTTTCGCGCGGCGACCGGGTCACGGCGATCGAGGATTTCCCGCGCACCCTGTCGCGCCTGCGCTCGCTGAAGGCGCAGGACGTGACCGAGGCCTATACCGCCAAGCTCGACATCAGCCGCGAGGCTTCGGTGTTCGGCGCCTCGACGATCCTCGCCGCCGGCGTGCGCTATGACGACCGCACCAAGACGTCGAATGAATATCTCCTCGACCTGTCGACGCCCGCGCAGTTCGCCGCGGCGGGTATCGCGACGAACTATTCGGCGATCGCCAAGCCCGGCGGGTTCCAGGGCGAGATCCCGCTCGGCTACACCTTCCAGTATTTTGACCGCGACAAGGTTCTCGGACTGGTCGATCAGGCCAAGGCGGTCGGCAGCTATGTCCGCAGCGACGCCAATTTCTACGACGTCGGCGAGAAGGTCTATTCGGCCTATGCGATGGCGACCGCGACGACCGGTTGGGGCAGCATCATCGGCGGCGCCCGCGTCGAGCATATCCGCAACGACGCACGCGCCTTCTCGATCGGCACGGTCGGCACCGGCGCCGCGGCGACCACGGTCACCACCCCGATCGACGTGAAGTCGAGCCAGACGCTGGTCTATCCGAGCCTCCACCTCAACTGGGACGTCGATGACCGGATGAAGGCACGGCTGTCGTTCAACACCGGCGCCGCGCGTCCCGATTATGATCAGCTGCGCCCCAATCTCAGCTATAACGACGCGAACGCCACCATCTCCGGCGGCAATCCCGATGCGAAGCCCGAAAAGGCGAAGGGCGTCGATCTCTACGTCGAATATTACACGATGCCGCGCGGCTTCCTGTCGATCGGTGCCTATTACAAGGACGTCACCGACGTCCTGTTCGATTCGACGCAGACGTTCGGGCGGACGACGCTGAACACCGGCGGCGTCGATCGCTCGGGCTATCTCTATTCGACGATCGTCAACGGCGGCAGCGGCTATATCATGGGCATCGAGGGTGCGATCCAGCAGCAGCTCGAGCCCTTCACCGCCGATCTCGGGCTGCCCGAATGGATGGGTGGCTTCGGCGTCCAGCTCAACGCGACGATCAACAAGAGCCGCGCCGAGACGCCGGGGACCGCTGCCCTGCCCTCGCGCAAGGTGCCGCTGCCCGGCGCGTCGGACGCGATCTACAATCTGATCGCATATTACGAGAAATACGGTTTTTCGGCGCGGGTATCCTACCAGAACCGGTCGGCATGGCTCGATGCGATCGGCGGCACCGACACGATCGGCGGCGTCGTCCGCGGGATCGACGGCGGCGATTTCTACTGGGCGAAGGACAATGAGCTCGACGCCAGCGTGCGCTACGCGATCAACAACAATGTCGAAATCTATGGCGATTTCGCCAACCTCCTGAACGGCCCGGGCCGCCGCTATGCCGGCTCGTCTGCCTATACGATCGAGCATGAAACGTTCGGGCGGCGCTATACCGGCGGCGTGCGGGTGACCTTCTGATGCGCGGACTGCCGCTCCTCGCGCTGATCCTCGCCGGGTGCGCGACCACGAGCGTGCCCCAGACGGCCACCGCGCCGCTGGTCGCGGCGACCGCGGAAACCGATCCGGTCGATACCGCGGCGGATGCGGCGGACGATCCCGCGATCTGGCGCAACCCCGCGGATTCGGCGAAGAGCCTGGTCATCGGGACGGACAAGAAGGCGGGCATCCACGTCTACAGCCTGGCAGGCAAGCGGCTGAGCTTCACGCCCGCCGACCGGCTGAACAATGTCGACCTGCGCACCGTTGGCACGCGCGTGATCGCGGCGGCGAGCGACCGCGCCGATGTCGACACCGCGCATGTGTCGCTGTTCACGCTCGACACCGCGGCGGCGAGGCTCGTGCCGCTCGGCCGCTTCCCGGTCGGCCCGGGCGAGGCTTATGGCATGTGCCTGTGGACGCGCGCGCGCGATCACGCGCTGTTCGGCTTCGTCGTGCTGAAGGACGGGCGGATCGATCAGCTCGCGATCGACGTCTCGGGCACGGTCCCCAAGGTCACGACAGTCCGCTCGATGAAGCTCGCGAGCCAGGCCGAGGGCTGCGTCGTCGACGACCGGACCGGGCTGCTCTACGTCGCGGAAGAAGATGTCGGGCTCTGGCGGTTCGACGCGGATCCGGCGGCACCGGCGACCGCGACGTCGATCGCGCGGGTCGACGGCAAGACGCTCGTCGCCGATGCGGAAGGCCTCGCGCTCGCGCCCTCGGGCCGACGCGGCGGCTATCTGGTTGTCTCAAGCCAAGGCGACAACGCCTATACGCTCTACCGCCTGCCCGGCGTCACCTATGCGGGGCGGTTCCGGATCGGCGGCGGGGCGATCGACGGGACCAGCGATACCGACGGCATCGACCTGATGCTCGGCGATTTCGGCCCGGCCTATCCGGGCGGCCTGTTCGTCGCGCAGGACGGCGACAACGCCCCCGACACGCAGAACTTCAAGTTCGTCAGCTGGACCGCCGTGCGTCGCGCCCTGCGGCACTAGCCTGCGACAGCCGCAGGGAACGTCTGGGGCCATCCCGCGCTATAGGATCTGGCATCGATCGGCGTATCGAGAGGCCGCAGATCCGAGGACGATGATGACCCAGACCCGTACCGCGACGCTGCACCGGATGGTGCTGCCCGATCACACCTGCCCGTTCGGCGTCCGCGCCAAGCAGCTGCTTCAGGCCGAAGGCTATGACGTCGACGACCAGATTCTGCGCGACCGGGATGCGGTCGAGGCGTTCAAGACCGAGCACGGCATCGCGACAACCCCGCTGATCGTGATCGATGGCGAAACGATCGGTGGTTGCGACGATCTCGAACGCTATCTGGCGGAGCGCTGAGCGATGGCCCATCCTGATCACCATCCGGTCGCGTCGCCCGTTCCGGCGCATGCGCCACCGCCACCGCCAGTGCTGTCGCGGACCGCTGCCGCACTGATCGTCGTGTCGGTCCTCGGCGTCAGCGCCGCGATCGGTCGCCGCAATGCGCCCGACCCCTCCCACCCGCGGACCCGCCGCTGGTACAAGCGGCTCGACAAGCCCAGTTATACGCCGCCCGACGCCGTGTTCGGCGCGGTGTGGCCGGTGCTCGAGACCGGGCTCGCCGTCGGTGGATATCGTCTCCTCCGCCAGCCCGCCGGGCCACGTCGCACGAGTGCGGTCGGGTTGTGGCTGCTTAACACCTCGATGGTCGGCGGCTGGACCGAGCTCTTCTTTCGCAAGCGGGCGCTGCGATCCGGCGCGGTCGTCGCAGGCACGATGGTCGCAACCGGCGGCGCGTATGTTGCGGCGGCGGCGAAGGTCGATCGTCCCGCGGCGCTGCTGGGCGTGCCGTTCGTGGGCTGGCTCGGCTTTGCGACGTTGCTCGCCACGCGCATCAGCGCGCGCAATCCCGACTCCGACGCGGCGGACGCCCGGTGACCGATCTGGTCGTCTGGCATGATGGCAACTGCCCGCTATGCCGGCGCGAGATCGCGCTCATGCGGCGGCTCGACCGGCGCGGTACGATCACGTTCGTCGATGCCACCGATCCCGATGCGAGTTGCCCGATCGACCGCCGGGACCTACTCGCGCGGTTTCATGCCCGTGAGGACGGGACGATGCTGTCGGGCGCGGCGGCGTTCGCTGCGATGTGGCGCGCAATCCCGGTCCTGCGGCCGCTCGGCCTGCTCGCGCGCAATCGCACCGCGCTCCGCCTGCTCGAGCG